>JAUZOF010000128.1 GCA_030706585.1 Bacteroidota bacterium | reverse complement strand
TCGGCGGTGCGGAGCATAACATTGCCAAAATATTGCTCAACAACGGCTCCGTCATGCTCAACAATGGCACTGTCGGGCATCACATCGGCGATGTTGAGCAATACATTGCCGGTGTCAGGCATTACATTGGCATTGTTGGGCATGATTATCCTGATTCAAGAGGAAACTATCTGGACAACCTCTTCAGCTATAAGGTGGCTCAGAAAGAAAAAAAACGGCTTCAGGAAAATCCTGAAACCGTTCTGCCCTTTGTGATTTGCTGTTCAATCAGTCACTTAACTCAAGCCGAAAGAACGCTAAATTCTATTAGTCGGGAGCCCCGGAATCCCCTGGATATATTATCGTTCTGCAAACTTAATCATATTCAACAGCAGTCGTTGTCCGACTACATTCGATTGGTTATTGCCCGAGGTATTGAAAGTATTCATTGATGCATTCTCACCATCAATATCGGTCACCTTCTTCACCGGCTTCAGGTCCTGAATGCAGGAGAAAATATCCAACGTACAAAGGACAATCTTACCCCTTCCGGCAGGAATAACGCTCAGAGCGGAATAGACCTCTTTCTTGTGATCGGAAACACATCCGACAACGGTCTCACCATTGAAGAGTCGCAGGCCTGTGCGCTTGCGGTTATAAGTAGCAAAGCACTGGTATTCCCAGTTGAATACGCAATTCTGAGGCAGTCCTTCGAATAATGGATGCTCCTTCACAAAGAAATTGCCTCCATACCAGGATGTCCCCAGCTTCTTGCTTCCCCGGTAATCCAACACCTCCTTGTCGGAAAGGAACTCAGCCCAACGCTCTGCGTTATTGACAATAATCAGGGTGTGCCCGGAATAGACCCATTCCATAATATCTGAAATACCGGAACCCCATTGCTGTGGCTCAAATCCGCCGACCAGCAGGTAATCTCCTTTCGGTGCTCCTGATTCGTACTCTTTTGTATCAATTCCTTTCGCTGAAAGAAACCGGGACAGAATACCGGTCGTATCGGCGACCATTCCGGTTCGAGCAGTATTGGGTTTATTTGCACTAATACCCAGGATTTGGTCATCTCCGACTGAAACAATCTTACCGTTTTTTATCAGTTCGGCTTTCACGGTATAATAACCTGAATTGTTTACAGGTACATTCCATCCGGCTTTGAGTAATTCTCCGTAAACGTCTCCGCCGCTAAGCTTAACTGCAAATGTTTTTGTCAATACACTATGTCCTGACTCATCTGTAACAGTTGCTTTTAGTTGATAACCTCCGTGCAGGTTCTCTTCATTCACGATGTGGAAATCAACGGTCGTATTGTTTCCAACCTCAACAACCTTCCTATTCATCTTAACCGCAACATAAAGCGGCTTATTATAGCGGGCAATCAGTTCAACGTCACCTTTGGGATTACGGTAGTTATCCACAATGCCGGAATGGTTTTCCAGCTTCATGCTTTCCCAGCCATTCACGGCATAACCGTCCACGACGTTGTTGATGCGGATGTTCTCGATCATTCGTCCCTGGTAGTAATAGGATACATTCCCCATTGATTTAGTCAAAGCGTCCACACTTGGAAAAGCTTTTGAGAATCCGGGATTATTTTTCAGGAACGAGTCGTAAGCATCGTACCATTGGAGGTAATCATCGGCCTCCCAACCGGTAGTTTTACCGCTTTTGAGTATTTCGTTCCGGATTAACTCTAACCGCGGAGGTGTTCCGATAGCACCCTCTTCGCCCCAATAGACAATCTCGTTCTTATTCGTGCTGCCCCGGTGATAGTCGTTCGCATTTTTATAGAGAAAATCATGGTAAACACCGGGACCTCCGGCATGATGTTCATCCCACCAGCCTGTATCATGAAATGTGCTGTCATAGGGTAAAAGATGAGTTTTGAAATGAGCATCCGGCTTCTCAACAGGATTATTTCCGTTACAAGAGTTATAGGTCAGGATACGTGTTTCGTCCAGACGATGAGCGGCGGCCATCTCATCATAATCGGGCTGCTGAGGCGCAGCGCCGCGCTCATTATGCATGTTGTAGATAATCAACGACGGATGGCTACGGTCACGCTTCACCATGCGGCTAAGTTTCTCAGTACGGGCTTTCAGGTAAAAGTCTGATTGCATTTTCCCAATACTATCTTTGGGGAAAAACAGGTTTACCGGAAATGAATTTCCACCCGGCTCTTCAAAGTAGAGCAACCCCAATTCATCGGCGTAATCCAGCACATTGGTGTACCCGATGGTACGGTGGAAGTTGAGCATATTCAGGCCGAGGCGTTTGGCAACCATCACCTGTTTCTTCGCCAGCGAATCGTCAGGCACAATACCGTTATCGGGCCAGAAGCTCCACGAGATTGCGGTACGAAGGACAATGCGCTTGCCATTCAACCGGAACTCACGGTTGCCATCTTTGTCATAGACTTCAAACCAGCGGAAGCCGAAGCGACGGTTGAAGACATCTTCTGACTTTTCGCCTTTTAACCGGACTGTCAGATCATAGAGATTCGGAAAGTCCACACTCCACAACTTCGCTTCAGGCAGGGACAGGGTGAATTTCTTTACAGATTTCCCCGCAGGGAAAGCAGTTGCCGGATAGTTTCTGGTGTAAACGAGCTTTTGCCCGGTGTGTTCACGCACTTCAAGGGTATAAGTTCCGGTAAAGTTTCCCGGCAAACTATTTTGTGTGGTTACCTCCACATCCACTTCGTTTGCCCTGGGTTTGTTTTTGACAAAAACATCTTCGATATAGCCCTTATCTTTGGCCGAAAGCGTCACTTTACCGGTAATGCCGCCGAATCCGTGGGAAGGTATCGTACGGTAATCGCCCCACATGTAGTTTTGCGAATCTTTCCAGTTGAAATTCCCGTTTGGGTCGGTAATGCGGAAAGCAATCTCATTTACCTTCCCGTACTCAACGGCATCGGTGATTTCGACCTGAAAAGGAGTGCTGTTGACCACATCATATCCCACCGGTTGCCGGTTGACAAATATCTCGGCACGAAACCTGACGCTCTCTATATTCAGGAAAATGCGTTTTCCTTTCATCTCTGCCGGCACATTCACCTGCGTGGTAAACCAGGAAACGCCGGTATAATTCCCCGTAACGCCAAACGTGGAGCCATTATATCCCCAAAAGTGCTGCTCCACCGTAGCGGGAAGGTGAACCGTCTTTTGCGGCATCTGGTTCAAAGCGGCCCAACCTCCGGAAGGGAGATGAACCGGTAATTTCTTCAAATCAACAGGCGGGAGATATAACTTGTCATTTTGCCATTCGGCTTGTTTGTCAAGGGATATTTTCCAGTCAAGGCCACTCAAATCAATCTCCCTTATATTTTGGGAAAAGAGTGTCGCCGGTAAACATCCGAGCCACAGGTACAGTGGCAGAAATCGTTTCTTCATAATAAGCTTGGTTTGTTATGCAAATGAATTAATTCCCTCATGAATTGAAGGTGAAATATTGGTATTGTATTGGTGAATTCTGATACTTTCACCTCAAAATTGAAGGGACAAAATAAGTTCGTATTTGCGGCGCCTTTTCAATTATAGAATTCACAGAAAGAATCACACATTACCCATCATCTCTGAGATTCTATCATAAAGGGAAATTCCAATAAACAACATAGGTCTATCTGATAAAATGCAACAACCAATTTATCCTAATACTGAATAGTATGCAATACTGGTTGAGTTGCCGGGCTCTCATTTTGCAAAACAATAGCAGATGTTATAAAGAGCAATAAGATGACTCACAGACTTAATCCGAATCATTCAACGATGGAATAACAGGAGTCTGATCTACATTTAATCATTTTTCAACATCCTGGCGGAGCTCTGTACGATATTATCCAGCATTTTGTACAAAATTGCATCCTCCTCATTCCTTTATAACCCTATATTTGTCATTATAGAAAAGATATTTCAGGAGATAGTTCAATTGTTCTACAGATAGGTATTTAAGGATAATCCATTCCGTTTTTTAAGATGATTAAACATTTAAATGCCAGCATTTTTGAATGATTATCAGCCCTCTTGACAATTGGACCAAATAGTTCACTTTTTTGACCAAATAGTATCCCAGAATTTTTGATTTGGAGAGTACCTTTGGAACATACAAAAAACAGAAGAAGAAGAAGAAGAAGAAGAAGAAGATAGGATTGAGCACTTAGTTATATCCGGGATTTTATTAAAGGTATTTATACCCTGATCCACTCTCCTCAATACTACATTCTACGTTTAGAGTTCAAATTGAACAGAGTAAAGCTAAGACCCTATAACCCTTTAATATAAAAATGAAAACCCTGGAAGAACTACAAGTCCTGATGCAAAATGCATCCACTCTGGAAGACAAGACTGCCCTCCGGATTAAAATGATTGAGTTAAACCGTGCATCTGAGAAACCGGATGCAAGTGTGGTTAGCCCGATGTCGACTTTTTTGCACAATGTGCATCGTAAACACAGCAATCCACTTCGCTTTAAAGCGGTGTAATTAAGTTGTGTGGCAAAAAAAGCTTCCGGCTGATTCTAAAAGCCAAAACCCTTTCATATTTGATTAAATCAATCTCCGTTTAGACATAAAGAGATACAAACCCGGAATCACAAAGTGAAGCTTGATTATCATAAGAAAGGCCCGCGATCCAATATTGCGAGCCTTTCTTATTTTATTATTGGCCTGAACATTATCTTTGGGACATAGTCTCCGTTTTCAGTCGCCAAATCCACTCCAGAGGGCTTTCTCTATAACGAAGTAAGACGTTTCGCAAAACTAACACACTAAGATAAATGGATGCTACTGACTAGCGGGTGATGCGATTTTCAACTGCATTATTATCTATCTTTACAATGATCGAATGAGGGTATCCCAAAAGTCAATTCAATCATAATCAAACTGACATATTGATAGTTCGTCTGTTCTACCCGCCCCTATCCCGATAGCTATCGGGACCCCTTAAGGGGACTTTGAAGAGTGGGGTTTCGGTCCAGATTTGCACTTCCAAACATCCCCTTTAGGGGCTTGGGGCGGTTTGTACTTACAATTTGCTACTTTTTGAATAGACTCTTTTTCTTTTGGGACACCCTCCACCCCATTGTTTTCTTCATTTAGTGGCACTTCGTAGAGATAGCGAGATATCGCATCTTGATATAGTGGCTGTGCGTCCCTGTACTGAATTGAAATCCATTTCTACGTCACAACAGAAATGCAAACCGTATAAAGATAACGGGGCATTGGCGGGAAATAGCGTTCGCCACTGGCAATTGCAATCATTCGGCGCAAAAAAATCAGCTTCTGTAATTAGGATTGTTTCTCTTTTCATGATATACTCAAGCGGAAAACTGCTTCTTTTATGGTTATTACACCTGATTTGACTTGCATTGTGCCAATTCAGACCTGCATAGACGAAAAGCAGACCTGTTTAGGAGAAAAACAGACTTGAACAGGAGAAAGGCAGACCTGAACTGGAGAAAAGCAGACCTGAATAGCACGAAAACAGATCTGTTTAGACGAAAATCAGACCTGAATAGGCGCTATGCAGATCAGAATCGGCGCTATTTTGGTTTGCAATGAAACAAACCAAAGCATTCTCCGCTTCAGTTATCAAGTGATACGACACCGAAATCACAGAGTGGAAACCAGAATATCATAAAAAAGGCCCGCATGTCAAATCATGCGAGCCATTCCTATTTTCTTATTTTGCAAGAACATTTTCGTCGGGAGCATATCTTTTTTGCCACTGCGGGTACTTGTCCAATACCTCCTGCGGAGCATAAGTGTACCAACCGTATCCACTTCGTCTCTCCCGGCTTACTTCAGATAGAGAATAGAGAATCTTGCTATTCCGGTCACTGAACATCGTTTTTTCAGTTCCCAATTCATAATAACGCGTCCAGATCTGAGGCGCCAGAGAGTCTTTGACCACTACCCTGTCGGTAGTACTGGTTCTCCACTTCGATTTTTCGGGAGGAGCCTGCACTGTCATCACCCGGGTATTGAATATGCGTGAATCTTGAAACCATTTGACAGCTGATTGTATTGAACGGATTATTTTCGCATCAGGATGCTCTATACTCATCAGGAATAATACAATGCCGGCACTTTCACCATTACAGATACATGGCGGTTCAAAAGCTCTCGCCCAGGCCGGTTTTAATGTCACCTCATCGTGCTGCTGTCCCCACACAGTTAGTTTTCCGTTTTCCTCAATCTGGGTGTTCAGGATGCAGCTTATGCCTTTATCATATGCCTGAACCACTCTTTTCCTCAACTTAGCATCAAGAAAAGCATATTCGGGGTGGTTATCCACAACCTTCTTTAGAACCTCCATCACGCCGATATAAGCCCCGTCATTAAAGGTAATGTGACGACTGTAGCCTTTTTCCAATGGGTAATATTGCGGCCATCCACCGTTGGCAAACTGAGCTTTCAGAATAAATTTTATCCCATTCTCACAGGCAACTTTGTATTTATCCATATGGGTTATTGCATATACCCTGGCCAAATAATCAACATGGGTGTAGGTCGTGGAATTATCAAAAGTGGTATGCACCATATTCTTGGTTTTCACCAGGCTATCAGCCTGTGCCAGAGTCAGGATTGCCTGAACGTCATAGTTCTTGGGCCAACCACCGTTATTCCGCTGATATAGCAGGATATTATCCGCAATCTTTGTAATCTCCGTCTCTTTATATTTGGGCTGGCTAGAAGATGGATTAATGATATTGCTATCATCATGAATGCCATACCAGTGGCGAGAGCTGTCCAGAAAAGGCTTCAGACTGATTGGTTCATAAACCTGCTCAGAAGGCTTCTCCTGCGCAAACGAACTGTTTGTCAAGGCAAAAAGCGCCATTGATACTAACATTTTCGAGTAATGATTGGAGTGTTTCATGGGGTGAATATTATAGCTTGAACTTAATAGACCATTTGAGTCTTAGAATCTGATTTGCGGGAAATAGTTTAACCACAAATCTGAATCTTCAGAATAAAAATCATATCTACCGGCAAAGTAATAGAAGAATCAAATAAATCAACTACACTATTTGACAGTAAAGGTGGAATAAATGGTAGCCGGCAAACCCCGTGTATCAATTTTTACACCTCTAAAACTAAAGGCTCCACCTCAAAACAACAAACGCTAACCGCCATAATATCAACAGACTCCCCTCAATTCAAAAAGTTCACCTTTTAAGTCAATTATTGAACAAGCCAGTATAGGGACAAGACTATTTTTGCCAATGATTTCTCACTTTAAATCTAATCTATTTATGAAGCAAAAACTATTACTTATTATTTTCGCCTTATTGGCGATAGTTGGAAAAACACTTGCTGAAGAACGACTTCTCTACAGCACAAATTTCCAGGATTGGACAGCAGCTGCCGCCTCGGGCACTGAAAGTTCTGTTACAAAAACTACTGATTTCACAAATGAATCTTTGACATTTAAACTCATGCAGATTCAGGTAGATCCGATTAAATATGATGCTAGCAAATTTAATTATGCTATAGCCTCAACAGGAGCACTGATCGCGAATAAAATGACAACTGCCACCGATCCATGTTACATTCAGCTTTCTCCGCTGAAATCAATTACGAAAATTTACGTCGTAATTGGTGCTACAGGAAGTAGCCGCGGCTATCAGGTATGGAAAAAAGCAGATGGAGACGCCGACTGGATTTCAATCTATTCTGCTTATGCAAGTCCATCCAGCGGGGATAGTACAACTATTAGCATTCCAGGTAATAAGACTAATGTAGCATTGAAATTCACCAACCTCGCCTATGCTCAGAACGCTTATTTGTTTGATCTGAAAATCTACGGAGATTATACCCCTACTGTTGCCCAAAAAACGCTAAGCACTACCGTTAATATCCCTGCGTCCGGAAGTATTACGACAAGTCCTTCTGGTACCAGTTTCGACCAGGGTTCAACTGTTACATTGACTGCAAACCGTTACTTCGGGTATAAGTTCAAAGAATGGCGTGATGCAAATACAGATGCTGTTATTTCAACAGTTAATCCTTATTCCTTTACCATTAACTCTGATATGGCATTAAAAGCCATATTTGAACCAATTAATACCTATTCCCTTACTCTGAATACACAAGGAGGCGCTCCAACTTATATGGTTGCTGCCACTCCGGCGGGAACTGTCGTTAGTGGTCAAACCATGTATGAAGAAGGCACCAACGTTACTCTTACTGCTAATAGCAATTCTATTTTGACCTTCAATAACTGGTTAACAGGGGAATCCAATTCGACTTTACCTATTGTTATGAATCAAAACCAAAATATCACAGCCGTATATAGCGCTGTTGACTATATCGTGGGTTGGGATTTCTACAAATCAGGAGCAAGCGGTCGTCCTGCTGATTTTTATTCAACTTCAGACAATCAATCATCTTCATTGGTACTTCGAAAAGATGACGGTACTACCGGTTCATGGCTGGATAAATCAATTGTTGCAAATTCCGGATATGGCTCTCCAGCTCGCGGAGCTGCGGTTAACTGGCAGGCATTGACAAACAAATACTATTATCAGATTAGTTTCTCAGCAAAAGATTTTACAGACGTAAAAATCTCTGCCGGAATGCTTTACAGCTATAATGCATATTCTGTGCAAAACTGCCAGTATTCATTAGATGGAACCAATTTTACTCAGTTGGGTACTTACACACTAACTACAGGAAATGCTTGGGTTGATCAGACATTTAGCCTGCCATCAGACGCTAATCATGCTGACAAAGTTTATATCCGTTGGATTCCTGACTATACATCATCAATTGTAGGAAGCTCTTCAACAAACGACGGTACATCAATTTCAAATATCTACGTTACGGCAAAGGCCGCCATCTACAACGACGGTGTTGCACCGGTATTCAGCAGCTCAGTTCCTGCCGAAGGAGCCACCAATGCATCTACTACAGGAAAAGTAGTATTGACATTTGACGAAAAAGTGATGCTAACTTCAGGTTCTGTTGCCGGCACATTAGGCAGCAAGCAATTAACGCCTGCGGTTTCGGGAACAACCATTACCTTCCCTTACACCGGACTGGATTACAATACGCAATACACCTTTACTTTACCAGCTAACTCAGTATCGGATTTGGCAGGAAATACCTTGACCTCCCCAATCTCTGTTACCTTCACTACGATGACACGTCCTACTGTTACCAAGAAACTGTTTGATTTCGTGGTGGGTGTTGATGGAGACTTCAAAGCTGCGATTACAGCTGCAACTGCTGCATCAGCTTCAGGAAACCGTTTCCACATCTTCTTCCCGAACGGACAGTACAATTTAGGTACAAGTACTGGTGATGCTAACCAGATGACTTCTATTGCTCTTCCAAATGTGTCATACATTGGTCAGAGCGCTGATAACGTAACCCTCTATAACCTCCCGACTACTGAAGGTATCGGTGTTACAGCGACAATGCAATTTACAAGTGCAGCGGGTAACAACTACATGCAGGATATCTCCCTGAAAAACAATTATCCATACAACTCAACAACCGGTCGTGCAGTAGCACTATGGGATCAGGGAAATAAGAACATCTACAAGAATGTGAAACTGTTAAGCT
>JAUZOF010000127.1 GCA_030706585.1 Bacteroidota bacterium | reverse complement strand
CTTTTTTAGTCTCTTTCGGGCATATTTTTCACTTTTCCCCCTTGATTTAGCCCGCTAAATCTGCGGGATAAAAGCAAAAAATATACCTCGAAATAGAACTAAAAAAGTATCGCAATAAAATTTAAACAGGCTCTAAACCTGAATTGCTTGGACTCGTCGCATTCATATATGTTTTGGCTGGATTGGTTTGCTATCCATCCCTTGTCTTTGACTACGGGGCTTCTCGCCTTCGTTTCTTTGGTTCTGCTCTTTATTTCCGCCTTTATTTCTGCTTCGGAAACGGCCTTTTTTTCTCTTGCATTGCATGACCGCAAGATCGTTGAGGCGGGGCACTCCCGGGTTGACCGTTTGGTTGTTTCGTTGCTACAGGATCCCAGTCAGTTACTGGTGACATTTATTCTCATAACGAGTCTGGTTAATCTCTCCTTTGTCGTTATCAGCAGCCTGCTTATTGATTCTGTGGTAAGTTTTACCAGCCTGGGTTCAGAATATCTTTTCAAAATTCTGGTGATTTCCTTTTTCCTTTTGGTTTTTGGTGAGTTGGTACCCAAAATATACGCTTCTGAGATATCCCTGAAAATGGTTCGCCGGAGCGGTCGATGGGTGCATGGCGTGAGTTGGCTGATGTCGCCGTTGACGAAGCGTCTGGTCTCCATCGGAAATGTATTGACCCGCCACAAGCATCGTCACAATCAGAATATCTCGATGGACGAACTTTCCCATGCCCTGGAGCTGACCTCGGAGGATAACCGCGAGGACAAGGAGATGCTCGAAGGCATCATTAAGTTTGGGGATAAGTTGGTGGCAGATGCGATGACACCCCGCATCGACATCGACTTTATTGATATAAAACTCAATTTCCGTGAGGCGCTGGCCCGTGTGATTGAGACAGGATATTCTCGCATTCCGGTATATTCGGGTATGCAGGATTCGGTGAAGGGCGTGCTGTACGGTAAAGACCTTTTGCCCTATCTGAATAAACCCGACAATTTCCGTTGGCAGAGTCTGATTCGACCGGCCTATTTCGTGCCCGAGACGAAAAAGATTGACGACCTGCTGGAAGATTTCAAAACCTCCAAGATTCACATGGCGATAGTGGTGGATGAGTACGGCGGTGTGTCGGGACTGATTACGATGGAGGATGTGCTTGAAGAGATTGTGGGAGAAATCAGCGACGAATACGATGAAGATGAGCGTCAGTACATCCGGCTGGAGGATGGCTCGATCATCTTCGAAGCCAAGATATTGCTCAATGATTTTTTCAAAGTAACCGGTATTGATGATGAGCTATTTGCTTCCGTCATTGCTGAGGCTGAGACCCTGGCGGGAATGATTCTGGAGATCAAAGGCGAATTTCCTGCCCGTCGTGAGGTGATTTCCTACGGTAATTATTCGTTCCAGATTCTGGAGATGGATAAACGCCGCATCCGTAAAGTAAAATTCAGGGAGGAGAAAGCGGACAAGGGATCCACCGATTGATTGTTTCAGTCCTTTTCCATTGTCCTCCTGCTATTTATACCTCTGTGGTTCTCTGTGAAAAATTTAGTGTACCTCTGTGATACGAAACATGATAATATTTTCCCAAAATGAAGTATACCCTTTTCCCGCTTCTTATCGTTTTCGCGTTTATCCTTTTTTCCTGCGACAAGCCGATCCCTCGTCCCAAAGGTTATTTTCGCATCGATGTTCCCAAGCGCAATGTTGTTGCATTTGATGTGCGCCAGTTGCCCTATAGTTTTGGAATTTCGAATGTGTCGAATCTGAAATACGACACGACGGGACAAGACCGGAGCTGGCTGGTGATTGAGTATCCCCGTTATAAAGCGAAGGTGCTTTGTACTTATAAAACGATTACTCCAACAGGATTCCGTGCGATTTCAGAAGAGAACCGTGACTTTGTTTACCGCCATACCGTCAAGGCATCGGCCATTGATGCCAAGCTGTTTGAGAATCCTGAACGCCGTGTCTATGGGGTGTTTTATGACCTGAAAGGTGAGGCGGCTACTCCCTGCCAGTTTATGCTGACAGACAGTGTGCATCACTATTTTCGCGGTTCTCTCTATTTCGATTGCGCTCCTCAGCCCGATTCACTGGCTCCGGTCGTGAAGTATATCAAGGAGGATATTCTTGATTTGATGAAAACTTTTTCGTGGAAATAAAGTCAAGCCATGGCAATCATTTTGCAAAATAGCTACAATGGAGCCCGTTGGGCCGTGTGGAAGGTCGACGAGAGTCTGGAATATCTGATCGCACTCTCGCTGGATGCCGAAAGGCTGAAATCGTCGCTCGAAAATATCACCAGTGACAAGCGTAAACTTGAATTTGCCGTGACTCGTCTTACTTTAGAATACCTTATGGGTAAATATGCCCGGGTGGAATATCTTCCTTCCGGCAAACCATTCCTGTCCGATTCCTCTTATCACATTAGCCTGACTCATACAAATGGTTTTGTAGCTGCGATGATTCACCCCGAAAAGGAGGTGGGCATTGATCTCGAACACATCTCTCCGCGGGTGATGAAAATCCAACAACGTTTTCTTTCCCCCGATGAAATAACGGCTCTCATTCCCGAACACGAAATGATGCAGACGCTGATCCTCTGGTCTGCCAAAGAGAGTGTCTTCAAAGCACTCGGGGAGGAGGGCGTGGATTTCCGTGAGCAGCTTGTTTCCCGTCCTTTCGAGTTTCAGGGAAATGGAGTTCTCTCCCTCCAAGAATTGCGTACTCCGCAACAGCATCTTTTTTCGATTCCCTATTTTACAAATGAAGACTTCGTCCTGACTTTGACGGTGAAGGAGTGAAGTAAAAAGTGCCTGATTGACGGTCCCGACCGATAAATTAGCGCTCCAGAGTGCTTCAGAGACGGTCGTTACCGCCAAGTTAGCCGTCGGGAGCGACATTTTATCGGTCAAGAGCGTCTCCGAGTCGGTCGGGAGCGAGATAAAGTCGGTCCGAAGCGACTTGAAGTCGGTATTTTTCGAGTTAGAGTCGGTCAAGAGCGTCTCCGAGTCGGTCAGGAGTGAGATAAAGTCGCTCTTTAGCGAGTCAAAGTCGGTCAAGAGCGTCTCCGAGTCGGTCGAGAGCGAGATAAAGTCGCTCTTTAGCGAGTCAAAGTCGGTCCGAAGCGACTTAAAGTCGAAAGTTTTCGAGTCAAAGTCGAAATGATGCACCTCCAAGTCGTAATATTTCGAGTTGGAGTCGAAATGAAGCGTGTCAATGTCGAAATGGAGCGACTTGAAGTCGAAAAATTTCGAGTCAGAGGTTCAATTTATCTTTCCCCTGAAAAACAAACAACCTGTCCCGGGAAGGAACAGGTTGCTGTTATTATATTCAGGAATTTCTTATTTCCAGAAGTTATGAAAATGGTGCACCGGTCCGTGCCCTTTACCAATCTCATAATTCGCACCGGCCACAATGGCCTGATTGATGTACTCCTTGGCCTTGCGGACGGCATCGTTAAGCGGCAGGTCATGTGCCAGGAAAGAGGCAACCGCCGAAGAGAATGTGCAGCCTGTACCGTGGGTGTTCGGTGTATTGATGCGTTTCGAGGTCAGTTCGATGATTTCATCCGTTTCGGCATTGTAGAAGATGTCGGTCAGGACATCTTCGGTCAGGTGACCTGCTTTGAGCAGCACGGATACACGACCGTCGCACGAAAGACGTTTCACTACCTTTGCCAGATCTTCCTGTGAATTGATTTTCTCTCCCAGTAAAACCTCCGCTTCGGGAATATTCGGCGTGATGACGCGCACCATGGGCATCAGCTCGTTTTGAAGCGTGGCGATGGCCTCGTCCTGCAACAGTTTATCGCCGGACGTCGCTACCATTACGGGGTCGAGCACAATGTTGCGGATGTTGTACGGTGCGAGGGTCTCCTTCACAGCACGAATCAGCTCCGAAGAGTGAAGCATTCCGATTTTGATGGCATCGGCGCCGATGTCGTCGAGGACCGATTGGATTTGCCCCTGCACAAAGGGGATGGGGATGGGGTGCACGCCATAGACGCCCACCGTATTTTCGTCCACCACCGCCGTGATGGCTGTCGTAGCGAAACATCCGCAGGCAGACATTGTTTTCATGTCTGCCTGTATGCCGGCGCCTCCGCTGGGGTCACTACCGGCTATGGTAAGGGTTATTTTGTATTGCATAGTTTTTGATGATGGATATTTGACGAAAAGAATTTGTAGTGAAAAATTAGTCTATTAAAATTATCTCAGGATTATATAAGTGAATTTCATAAGCCCAAAGTAGAATAAGCTCATTCCTTACATTATTTAATGATAATTACTTCTTCGAATTCAATTCCTATTATTTTCTCAGATTCGAAGATTTCTTTCAATTCATGACTTACTATAATCCATGGTCTAGCATAACCGACAATATTATTGCCAAATGCTACTTTATTAGATAAACCGATACACTCCCAGGTTTTCAAAAGCAATTCGTTTTGATAAAAGCCAATTGTAGGTTCTTTATATATCAAATTTAAAGGACTTACGATCGTAGGTTTGTCTGGAGATATTATAGCGTGATTAAAATATCCATTTCGTTTACACTTGTCACATTGTCCATCAATTACATAGCCTGTTGATTGCACTTCAAATCTTGGTAATACTATTGATGTATATAAGTGATAGTACTCGAGAATATTGCCTTTTAAATCAATAACAGGACGTAATATAAAGTCTGGTTTTATTTTCCTTATTACTTCATATATTCTTTTTGAGATTATAAAGTCACCATCAAGAGTCTCAAAAAAATCTTTGGATATCTTAGAGAATCCTTTTACTTTTAAGTGACTAACTAATTCTGCTCCTGTACCACAAAAGTCACAAGCATTACTAAAATCGTATTCTGATTTACAGCATTCTCCACTTTCTCCTATAGGGGCTTTGATGTAAGAAATAATATGGTATTTCATCTTTGAGTTGTTTTTGCAATATCTCTTGTTATTCTATCACACCGGCCAGTTCTCCATCCGGTACGCACTATCCCAAAACATCCACTCCATCTTCGAAGCATAGACGAACGCTTCCGTCATTTCTGCGTGGCGGGTAGAGTTTTCGGCAGCGTGGTCGCAAATGGCGATGGCTTTTTCCACCGAACGGGCAAAGTTTTCCCCTCCATAGGTGTCAATCCACGGTTGGTAGGGGTTGTTGTCCCGGTTCTGAGTAGCCAGGAGATGGTCGCCCACCTTCATGTAAATCCAGAAGCAGGGGAGGACCGCCGTCAGCGTGGTTTCAATTGGGTGATGCGCCAACTGTTTCGACAGGAAGCCGGTATAGAGTAGACAACTCGGTGATGCACCGTGATACGCCGGAGTAGGGGCATCCTTCAGGAAAGAACCGTGCAAAGCCGTTTCCACCGCGATGGTCTCGGTCGAGAATTTGAGGAAAGCTTCCCGGTGTTCGGGATGGTGGAGGCGGGTAGCGATACCGGCCAGAATTTTCCCGTATTCAGATAGATATATGGCATCCTGACGGAGGTAGAAGTTGAATTTCTCCTTAGGCAAAGTACCCTCTTTCAGTTCGTGCAGAAAGGGCAACTCCAGAATGCGTTGGTAGATGGGCTCAATAGCCGCCCAAGCTTGTTCGCTCCATTTCATAATGGGAAGGAGTTAAAGTGAGTATGACTCGGAAAACCAAACCTAACAGGTTTTAGAAACCTGTTAGGTCTTTAGTATTGGTCTTTTATCTTGTGTCTAATATCTGACGTCTTTATTCAGCCGAATGTACGCAGTCGCTCAACTCGCGGGTCAGTTTCATCGCGCAGAAGTTAGGTCCGCACATGGTGCAGTAACCTTCATCGGAGTGAGAGCCTTCCTTGTAGTACTCCATCGCACGCTCGGGGTCAAGCGAGAGGTTAAACTGGTCTTTCCAGCGGAAGTCGAAGCGTGCTTTGCTCAACGCATTGTCACGCACTTGAGCTCCAGGATGACCTTTGGCCAGGTCGGCAGCGTGAGCGGCAATCTTGTAAGCGATAACGCCGTTGCGCACATCTTCTTTGTTAGGTAAACCGAGGTGCTCTTTCGGAGTCACATAACAAATCATAGCTGTGCCCAACCATGCAATTTGAGCAGCACCAATCGCCGAGGTGATGTGGTCGTAACCCGGTGCAATGTCGGTAGTCAATGGGCCAAGGGTGTAAAATGGAGCGCCGAGGCAGACTTTCTTTTGCAAGTCCATATTCTCCTTGATCTTATTCATCGGCACGTGCCCAGGACCTTCGATGATTACCTGCACGTTGTGTTTCCATGCCTTTTCAGTCAGTTCGCCCAATACTTCCAGTTCTGCAAATTGCAGTGCATCGTTCGCATCGTGGATGGAACCCGGACGCATACCGTCGCCGAGGGAAACCGCCACGTCATAGGCTTTCAGGATTTCGCAGATTTCATCGAAACGGGTATAGAGGAAGTTTTCTGTATTGTGTACTTTACACCATTTGGTCAGGATAGAACCACCGCGCGAAACTATACCGGTCAGGCGGTTACTCAAAAGCGAAGCGTGTTTCAGTAATACACCGGCATGGATGGTGAAGTAATCCACTCCCTGTTCGCACTGCTCGATGAGCGTGTCGCGGTAGACTTCCCAGTTGAGGTCTTCCACCTTGCCGTTTACTTTTTCCAAGGCCTGGTAAATGGGCACAGTTCCCACCGGTACGGGGCAGTTGCGGATGATCCATTCGCGGGTTTCGTGGATGTTCGCTCCTGTAGAGAGATCCATCAGGGTATCGCCACCCCATTTGCAGCTCCACACGGCTTTTTCCACCTCTTCATCGATGCTCGACGACATGGCAGAGTTACCGATGTTGGTATTCAGTTTCACCAAAAAGTTAGTACCGATAATCATCGGTTCGGCTTCGGGGTGGTTGATGTTGGCAGGGATAATGGCACGTCCTGCAGCTACTTCCTGACGAACGAATTCCGGTGTGATGTGGCTTTCGATGCCCAATTGGTCGATCATCTGATTTTCGCGGATAGCCACGTATTCCATTTCGGGGGTGATAATACCCTGTTTCGCGTAGTACATCTGAGTGATTTCCTTGCCGGATTTAGCGCGGTAAGGCTTGCTGATGTGTTCGAAACGCAGGTGGTCGAGTGAAGTGTCGGCTGCGCGCATTCGTCCGTATTCCGAAGTAATATCCGGCAGTTGCTCCACATCGCCGCGTTTCACCATCCAGGATTCACGCAGACGGGGAAGACCTTTTTTTAAATCAATTTCCGCCAAATCGTCGGAGAAGGGACCGCTGGTGTCGTAAATTACCACAGGGGCGTTTTGTGTTACTTTGCGTTTTCCGCCATCGATTTCAATCGTGTCGATCAGCGTGACGCGGCGCATGGCCACGTGAATGTCATGAATTTTTCCCGGAACATAAATCTTTTCAGAAGCCGGATAAGAGATTTTGATGTTGTTGTTCATACCGTTATCTTTCAAATAATAAGAATAGGGGATACGGTACATCGGTCAGATGACGAAGAGAAACTATGAATAAATTCCTACGGCGGCATTACCCGCATCAGGTTCATAGGGTTTGATCTCAGCCTGAAAGTAAGGCACCCCTTTTATGTGCGCAAAGGTAACGGAATTTGGGCGTATCTGCAAATGGGAAAGTAGATTAGAGCTGATAGTGCTTTTGTCAATAAGATAATCTGATTCCGGGTTTAAGGCCATAGCTCTCAATTTGAAGTAGAATAATTTGTGCAAATGCGTAAAGTGTATTCCATTCGCCTGCCGCGGGCCCTACTTTTTGGCGCAAAAAGTAGGCAAAAACATAGCCCAAAAGAACTTGCTCGCTCGACCATACAGCAGTCTGCCATAACGGTATATTTGTGGATGGTCTACTCGTTTAGACAGCTTTTGGGCAGTCTGGAATTTGTGTTTCTCCCTTCGGGGTTGGTTTCTTTATGTCAGATGGTTTGAAATATGGAGAGGGTTATTTCTCGCAGACTCATCTCCTTCCCTTCGGGGAGGTTGGGTGGGGTCTTATCCCCCCAAAACAGAACTTTGTCGGAGGAATAACATTTCCGACGGAATTGTTGTGTCGCATTTATGAAAAGGTGATTTATCTTTGTGTCAGAATCAAACGTATAAACCCTATATTTTATGGAAACTCAATTTAGAAATGAAGAACCTGCTCCATACGGAAATTGTCCTTACCCCCGACATAGACATTGCGTTGGTTCAAAGGTGTTTTTCGGAGTCGTTGTTATTCTGGCAGGTCTGTTGTTGCTAGGCTTCAATACCGGCCTTTTAAATGAATCGTATCGACCGGTTATCTTTTCATGGCCAATGCTATTGGTCGTTATCGGTGTTACCCAGATGTTTAACCGCTCTATTTTTGGAGGTACCATCCTGACGCTTATCGGTGGTTTTTTTCTTATGCGGAAATTAGGATATATCGACCCGCAGATTGCAAATCTTTACTGGCCGGTGCTGATAATAGTTGCAGGTATTTTTATTATTGCAAAGACTTCATTGGTTCCTAGGAAGGGGCATTTCCATAAGTTTGACTCCGGCTATACCGGTAGTGAGGTGAGAAATGGAATCATTGAGGAAAATAATATTTTCAGCGGTTCCAAGCGCAAATTTCAGGATATGGTATTCCGCGGAGGAGAGATTAACTGCATTTTTGGCGGTAGTGAACTTGACCTGACTCACGCTAAACTGGAAGAAGGCGTAAACCAACTCGAAGTAAATTGTATCTTCGGTGGAATCACGCTCATTGTTCCTTCCGACTGGAATGTACAATTGAAGAAAGACTCCATCTTTGGTGATTTTGCCGACAAACGACCTTATTCGGAAGCACAAAAAGACAATACGCGCATACTTATCGTGAAAGCTTCGTGCATCTTCGGTGGTGGCGAAATCAAGAGCTATGTATGAACCATCCCTTCTTAAATAAAAAGATATTTCCCTTCTACTCTGCGGCCTGGTTATTCCCAACTGTATTGCAGGTGTGGGCGATGGTATTAGGAGGTTATTTTTCGCTGGAGGCAACAATTATATTGAGCCTGATTTCCAACGGCGTCTTTTTTATTCTGGGGTTGTCGATGTGGTTTTTTGTAAAATATACGCTTATCAATACCACTTCGTTATTCAAACGGATACTTGACTTTACTGCTTCGTGTATCATAATACTTTTTATCTGGCAGTCAGCGGTCTTTATCCTGATTGAACTCATTTGGAATAATCCTCCTGATTTTTCAATCTTTTTCCCACAGCGACTGATTTACGGATTCATGGTCTTCCTTCTAATCCTGATGGCCTATTACCTGAGAATCAGTTACGATGTATTACAAGAAAAAGCCCAGAATGAAGCCAAACTTCGCGAAATGCTCAAGGATAGCGAACTGGATATGTTGAAGTCTCAGATTAATCCGCATTTTCTTTTTAATAGTCTCAATTCAGTGAACTGGCTGACACAGATTCAGCCCGATAAAGCGAGTGAAATGATTGTTTCCCTGTCGGAATACCTACGCTACTCGATAGCCGGAGGACACCGTACGTTATCTTCCCTGAAGATGGAGATGGAGAATATCACCCGATACATTAATATTGAGAAGATACGTT
>JAUZOF010000126.1 GCA_030706585.1 Bacteroidota bacterium | reverse complement strand
TTAACTCCTGCGAAATAGAGATAGTAAAACAACTTCCTGAGCCAGACGCTCAGGGAACAGTTGCCCACGGCTTCATCCTTTGGAACGGCCAGCGCCTAAACTACCGTCAGGTACGTTGGACGACCGAGCAATGTGATAAAGCTTGTATCACCGCAAACTCCCTGGGTGGGGATTGGGACTATGAAAGCCTGATGTCCGGTGACTGGGATAAGGAACTGCTGAAAGGATGGAATGTGGAAGTTCCGGAGGCTGATTATTCTTTCCTGGATGACCTGCAGGAAAACTCTTTCCGTGACGAAATCAACAATTCCGATAAGTTCCAGTTGACGTTTGTCTTTGACAAGAAGGATAAAGAGCTTTTCGACCAGTTCATCAAAGACCACTCCAAACAATTCCTTCAAAACGAAATCCTAAAACTTGTATCCCATGCCACAGTGCGGTAGTCAAATATTGATTTGCGATGTGCCTATACGCTTTGACACTTACAAAGGGTGTTCACATGCTTGCGCCTATTGCTTCACCCAACGAAAGATTGATATATCGAATGTAGAAACCGGAGAGGGAATAGACGCACTACGGAACTTCATTACAGGCAACCGGAATACAGAATGTAACTGGTGTGATTGGGATATTCCTTTGCATTGGGGTGGGTTGTCTGATCCATTCCAGCCGGCAGAGCTAAAGCACCGTAAAAGCCTTGAAAGTGTTGGTAGAGACTCAGTACCCATTTATCGTAAGCACGAAAAACAAACTGATTGTACAGGGTGAGTACTTCGAATTGATTAAGAAGGCTAATTGTGTGGTCCAGTTCTCTGCTGTTTGCCCGGCCTACGATAATATCGAGAAGGGAGCCTCTTCATTCCTGGAACGTCTTGAAGCAGCAAAGAAGATATCGCCATATAAGCGGGTAAACATTCGTGTTCAGTCATACACTCCCTATTCTCCGTAGTCCGCCAATAACCACTACAAATAAAACCGCAGTCGGTCATTCAGTAACAGGCTCTTGTCTTCATCGTTATAAAATCAAAGCCTCCGGCTTTACCTTAATGTGAAAAACACACGAAAATACCCGGAGATTTCCACTCCTGTAATATCTGATTGTCTGAACGAAAATCAAAAATAACCATTCCTTTCCGATTATTTCTGCTTTACCACCTTCATATTGAAAAAAATGTTTCATATCTATTGCAGAAACTCCTTTCGAGATGTTACTATCGGCTACTTGAAGTAATGCCTGCTAACGATAACTAGAAGGTATGAGTTGCAAAATTTGGAAAAGTGAGTATTTGCCATTTTGTCACAAGAATATACGATTTTCCTTGCACCCAACTCCGCTCTTCCTCCACAGCAGCTCCACAGCAACTCCACAGCAACTCCACATATGTTCCACAGTTGTCCACATGTCGACAGTTTAATAAAAAAGCCGGAATATCTGGTTTTTACTATCAGAATGATAATGGGGGAGAGGAGCGATGCTCTTTGAATAAAGCTGTCAGCACGCTGACAGATTTTGGGGTGCGAATGCGAGTCTGCTTAATTAACCCTCCAGCGGTCGCGGACCGATAACCTGGCAGTGTCGATAGATCTGTTAGCGTTAAAAACTACTTATGCTCCGGCAGAAGATACTGCTGTTTATCCTCTCCGGATATTGGGTGCATTTAACACCGGAGACGCATTGTCATAGCTCCCTCGTTGGGAAATGAAGGAGGGGGGCTTTTCATTTACCCAAAGACTCTCGATGAGCATGCCTTTGGGGTGCGGTATCTCCGTTTTTCGTTCGTTTCCGAGTACTATCATAAGCATATCATAGATATACCATGAACACACCATTAAGTGAGATGTCACAGTAGTATTACAGTATTGATACAGTAGTAATACAGTATTATTACAGTTTTATATAAGACTGTGATATCACTGTGTTAATAGTATAACTCTGCTTTATTAGTTTAATCAGAAATGTGCTTAAGGATAGAGGAGACTGTGCTTGCGGTGTGTTGAAGCTCTGGGTGATTTCCGGTTATAGCCAACTTTGCCAAAGGTTGATGCTCCCGGGAAAGCTGAAATTCTTCCGATGCATCCGTTTTGACATTTTGTTACTATCGAAACAGCAAAATTCCTCTGTTTTATAATGCTGATGCTCCACGTATCCTCCACGTATGCTCCACGTATGGTCTACATACGCTCCGGGAATCGGGTAAAAGTCGTATGTAGGGGGATTTGCTTACCTTTTGTGTTTGATGGCAGTATTTTCCTGTCTAAATGATAATGAGAGTAGTATGTGATCGGGAAAGGCGATTTGTTTTCCCCGATTTCTTTATTTGTTACGCGTCAAGCGGCATGGAGCCGCTGAACGCTGGTGCCCTCACACTCGGAAATAGTCTTTAATTGAGCTTGCTGTTCTGTTAAAAGTATCTTCTGCATACTCTTTTCCGCCCAAAACATCTTAACTAATAAGTTTCGCATTGATAATAGTTATACTTTTGTAATCATTAATTCAAATGAATAATTGCGATGACTGAACCAAATATTAATATTATTGCCGAAAACCTGATTTCGATTCACCCGTTGCTGTATAAAAGCATTTCGCGTCCTATGCGCGCCAAATCACCGATTACGCCGGGGGGGATGTTTGTTTTGGGGAGCCTGAAAAGACACGGAACCCTTTCCATGACGGATATCGGAAAATGCCTGGATATGCCCAAGCCACACGTGACAGTGATTGTGGATAAGCTGATCGAGGAGGGGTATGTGGAACGTCATAATGACCCGAAAGACAGGCGTGTGATTAATATTGTGTTGACCGAAAGGGGATTACACAATTTTGAAGAAATAAAGAGAAGTGCCTCAGAGGGTCTGAAGGAGAAGCTGGCATTGCTCAGCGATCAGGAACTCGAAGAGCTGCTCGTTTCTTCACAGAAAGTGAAAGAGATTCTACTTACTATATTGTCAAAAGAGTAATTCAAATTAATATTCAACTATTGTTTATGGAGAATAACAAAGAAAAGAAAGAGAAAAGCGGGAAAGTATATATTCCCCTCATTTTAGTGATCATATTAGTTCTGGGTGGTGCCGTTTACTGGTATATCGACTACTCCAAATACATCAAAACGGACGATGCGCACGTGGAAAGTGATAATGTGGCAGTGAGTTCGAAGATTCTGGGAAGAATCAGCCAGGTGTTTGCCCAGGAGGGTGATTCGGTAAAACAAGGCGAACTGATCGCGGTGCTTGACAGTACCGACCTCGTTGCCCAGAAAAACCAGGCCATTGCCAACAAACTTCAGACTCAGGCGGCTATCGCTCAGGCAGAAGCCAAATTGCAGTTTGATGTGAAAAACAGCACTGTACAGAAAATCGCTTTAGATAAAGCCAAAGAAGATTATGCCCGTGCCAAAAGCCAGTACAGTGGTGATGTAATTGCCAAAGAGCAATACGACCATGCTAAAAAGGCATACGAATCGGCTCAGGCGCAGTTGGAAGCTTCCCGTTCACAGGCGAAAGTCTCCAGCGCACAAATCAGCAGTTCAAGAGCTGCTGTTGTCAGCGCAGATGCCCAGATCCGCGTGATTCAGACCCAAATCAACAATACGAAGTTGTACGCACCCTGTAACGGTGTTGTAGGCAAACGCTGGTTGATGCCGGGCGATATTGCGCAGCCGGGACAATCCATCTTTACCCTTGTAAGCAGTAATAAGCTATGGGTTAGTATTTTTCTGGAAGAGACAAAACTGGAAAACCTGCATATCGGACAAAATGTCCTCTTTATCCTCGATACCTATCCGGGCGTGACATTTACCGGTAAAATCATGACATTGGGTTCAAATACAGCTTCTACCTTCTCGTTGATTCCTGCCAACAATGCATCGGGTAACTTTACCAAAGTAACTCAGCGTGTGCAGTTGAAGATCTCAATCGACGGAACAACTGAGGGTAAAAAAGCATCCGAATACCGTATCTTATCAGGTATGTCGGCCGTTGTAAAAATAGTTAGATAATGAGAAGAGTTACTACAGCACATAAACTGCGCCGGAAACTGCGTAGTCGTGAATCGGTCTATCACCCCCGACACCATAAATACAAGTGGTTCGTACTCGGGAACATCATGATAGGTACCTTCATGGCTGTGCTTGACAGTACGATCGTTAATGTGGGGCTACCCAAAATCATGGCTTCATTCGGAGTCGGTATCGATAAAATCGAATGGGTGATTACCGCATACATGCTGGCCATGGCGGTGATGTTGCCCACTTCAGGATGGCTCGCCGATAAGTTTGGGTACAAAAGGCTTTACTTCCTCGGGATTTTATTCTTTACGATTGGGTCATTACTGTGTGGAATGTCGTATGACGAGAATACGCTCATTATCTCCCGTATCATACAAGGTTTGGGTGCCGGAGTAATCCAGCCGTTGGGTATGGCGGTGATTACCCGTGAATTCCCTCCGCAACAACGCGGTATGGCGTTGGGTTTCTGGGCGATTGCGGCAGCCGCTTCTGTATCTTTCGGACCGCTGATTGGCGGTTATCTGGTGGATAACTTCAGCTGGCAGCTCATCTTTACCGTAAACATTCCGTTTGGCATCGCGGCTATGCTTTTCACAATACTGATTCAGCAGGAGTTTATCAATCCGCGTGTGGGAAAATTCGACTTTATCGGGTTTATCTCTGTGGTCATCTTCCTGCCTCTGACGTTGTACACTTTGTCGGAAGGTAATGCGGCCACGAATAGCGAAGGGTGGAGTTCTCCGTTTATCCTCTCTTGTATGGCCATTTCGATACTTTCGCTGGCCGTCTTCATTACCCAGGAGCTGACGACAGACCATCCGTTTATCGAACTGCGACTGTTGAAGGATTACAACTTCGGGATGGGGAATCTGGTCATGCTGTTGCTCTTTTTGGGGATGCTGGGCAGTACCTTCCTGATGCCGCTTTATTTGCAGAATGCGTTGGGATATACCGCCGTTCAGGCCGGTTCGGTGTTCCTGCCGGTAGGGATTATTCAGGGGTTTATGTCACCGTTGTCTGGGAAGATTTCGGATAAATACGGTCCGAAAGCACCTATGGCATTGGGAGTGATATTGCTGGCCATCAGCTTTTTCCTGAATTCAAAGCTCTCGTACCTGACCGAACATGACTATATCATGACTTCGCTCTACATCCGGGGATTGGCACTCGGCATCTTGTTTACGCCATTGAGCGCGGTGATGCTGTTGAATATTCCCCGCGAAAAGATGGCGCAGGCGTCGAGTATTTCCAATACCATTCGCCAGTTAGGCGGTAGCCTTGGGGTGGCCATTTTTTCTACCTGTCTCACCTCTCGCATTACCTATAACGCGCAGATGTACGGAACCGCCATTCAGGCCACATCGCAACAGTTTAAAAACGTGGCGACCAATCTGTCCTATTATGCCCAACAGCATGTGGGCAGTAGTGCAGCCACCGCTATGCAGCAAAGCAAGTACATGATTTTGTCGCACCTCAATTTGCAAGCCTATATTCAGGGAATTGACGATGACTTCTGGATTGCGTCTGTAATTACCATTCTGGGGATTATCCCGGTACTTGTGATGCGAACCCAAAAACATAAACAAACCGTAAAAGCTTAATTCAATGATATTATCAAGTAAAAAGGAATTTCCTTATGCTTCTTTCACCCCTAATTGGCTTCGCCGATCTATCGATTCCCCTAAAGGGGACTTGGCGGAGTGCAATTCCGAGGCAGTTGGATTTATCCAATTAAGAACAGCAGAAATTTCAAATGGATCCTCTGCAAAAGCCCCCTTTAGGGGGTTGGGGGTAACAAGAGTTATTTTGAGCTTGATCACTGTTACATTTGCAGCCTTTTCAGCCAAAGGCGCTACTCAGGCAAAAGACTCTCTTTCGCTCAATGCGATTATCAGCGAGGTGGTACAAAACCACCCGTTGGTCAAAAAGGCATCGGAGGAACTTACAGCCAGCGATGCCCGCATCGGCATTGCCCAATCGGCCTATTTGCCAACAGTTGATTTTGATGCAACCTATACTCATATCGGACCGGTGCCAGAAATAAGTTTCAATGGAAATAGTTTTAAAATGGCACCTACAGAGAATTACAACGCAGCCTTCAATGTGATGCAGAAAATCACCGATTTTAAACGCACCGATAAGGCTATTTCTCTGGAAAAACAGAGCAAAGAGTTAACCCGCCAGTCCATTGAGCAAGTGAAACAAAAGCTTTCGCAGGCAGCGATTGGCAACTATTTTGCTCTGTTGTATCTCCAGGAAGCTATTAAGATTAAAGACGAGCAGCTGGCTACACTCAATGAGCACCTTCGCTATGTGAAGAAGAAACAGGAGACCGGTTCGGCTACCCAATACGAAATCCTGACTACCCAGGTGCGTATCTCGGCGATTGAGAACCAGAAAACGGATATTGAGGTAGCCCGTCAGACTCAGGTTAGTCAGTTGAATACATTATTGGGAAAACCGGAATCGACTTTGCAGCAGGTGAAGAACGAACTGAATATCTCTCTTATGGATTTGCAAAATGAGGCGCTGATCAACACTGCTATGCAGAACCGCGATGAGATGAAGCTGGCCCGCGAGAAAGCGAAACTGGCAGAAATGAAATACAGCCTGACCGGTGCGCAAAATAATGCTTCAATCAACGGATTCCTGCAGGGCGGTATCAAGGATGGCTATTTTCCAAACCTTTACCAACCGAAAGCCAATTACGCCATTGGTGTGAGTCTGAAAGTGCCGATTTATGACGGCAAACGCAGTAAATACAATCTGGCACAGGCTAAATCCGCAATTGTAGTCAATGACCAAGAGACGGAATATACCCGCCGTACCATTGTCAATGAGGTAGTGGAAAGCTCTGCTAACGTGAAGGCTTCTCAAAAGAAAGTGGAGCAATCGGAACTGCAACTTGAGCAGGCTACCCAGGCATACAAACTGGCGCAGAACCGCTTTGCATCGGGTGTGATTACCAACCTCGAATTGTTGGATGGTTCAACGGCTGTATCCGAAAGCCGCCTGATGTTGCTTAAATCAAAAATCGATTATACTGTCAATCTGTATAAGCTGAAATCAGCTGTCGGAGAAAGGTTGTATTGATCATATCATATTCTCAACAAAAAGCCCTGCGCATTTGATGAATGAATCAATGTTGCAGGGCTTTTTGTATATTTCAGTCAGTGATGACAGATTAATCCTTTCCCAAAAGTTGCTGCCGCAAATGTTCTTTGTAAGTATTTCTTCTCCAATTGGTAAACTCATCACTGTAAAGCTCTACTGCAAGTTTCTTAAAGCGGTCATGCAATTCATCGACGGTCATGTTAGCCGGTTTGAAATTTATGTCAAAGAGGGTGCATTTCTTCCAGTTGCGCGGTTCGAGCAGACGGTCTTCATTTTTCAGACGTTCATACAATGGAGTTCCCGGAAATGGTGTCAGAATGGTGATCTGCACTTCATACAGCTCCAGTTCCTTTACAAAGCTGAATACCTGGTCGAAAATATCGGGGCCATGACCGTCCAGACCGATGATAAAACAGCCATTTACGGTGATGCCTCTTGACTGGATGGTTTGAATCGCTTTCTTATAGAAATCAAAATGTTTGAATTTCCAGTCAGATCTGAGTTCTACTCCCTGTAACGCCTCTTTTACCGGACTTTCCAATCCGATAAGTACCTGAGCGCACCCGGTAGCCCGCATCAGGTCAAGCAGCTCGGTGTCTTCGGCAATGGAGAGATCCGATTCGGTAAACCAACGCAGTTTCTTTCCCCGGAGTTGTTGGAGCAGCTCTTTCCAGTAGGCATGATTAACCATGCCGTTATCATCTGCAAACTCAATAAACGGGTGGGGCCAGATGCTGAGTATTCGCTCTATTTCTGCCAATACTTTATGGACCGGTTTCTGTTTGTATTGGTTGGTCAGTAATATTGAGCTGGCACAAAACTCGCATTGGTGAGTACAGCCCCGGCTGGTCTGGATAGTCAGACGGTTATATTTCGAGATATCGAGCAGCTCAAAGGCCGGAATAGGGGAGTCTGCGAGATCAAACTTACTGTTTCGGTTGCCGTAGAAAGGCTTCAGTTCATCATTCTCGGCATCTTCAAGTACCTGGAGCCAGCAAGGTTCACCTTCGCCTATAATGACGGAGGTACAGTATTGGGATGCCTCTTCAGGCTCTGCTGTAACGTGAAGTCCGCCCATAACCACCTGCACACCATGCTTTTCATAACGTTCGGCTAGTTGGTAAGCTTCGTCAATCTGGGCACTGAAGCTCGAAATGACCACCAGGTCAAAATTACCGGGAATATCTTCTACTTCATTGAGGTCCGCCACTTCGATGTAGCGGAGTTCATGCTTTGGGGGAGTCATACCGGCCAAAGTAAGCAGCCCCAGACTGGGCAGGGAGGCAATGGTTTTACTCCGTTCTACAAAACCGGGAAGCGTGAGTCCCAGCTTAAACAGCTCCGTGTCGCATACACGGATTCCACTCATGGCTATAAGTCCTATTTTCATAATCTATGTAATATGAATCAGTTGTCGTATCTCTCTTTACAAGATCCGGGTCAGAAACAATAGAATGGCAAATGTTACAGAGAGCGCCGGTATAAAAAAGAAGTTCCGGAAGAACGGTTTCCAGGCGCTGAGATAACAGGTCAGAGGCATCGCAATAGCACCGATAATCAGCAAAATGGATGCTGCGGAGTTTTCCATATCAAGACCAAAAGCTTTGGCGGTTAACCCAAATGAAAGATTCAGGAACCCGATTCCCCAGAATGCGATATGCCCCAGCCGGATCATCCTGCGTTTCCAGGAACCGTATCCGCCCAGCCAGTTCTCTTTATGGAAGAAAAGCCCCGGAACTGCTCCGGCAATGCAACCCAGCAGAAATCCAATCCAGGCAGCGTAAATGTTGATCATAGTGGTAAGGCTTTGTATATGTTAGCGGATCACTCTTTTATAGTCTTTCAGATACAGGATAAACAGAACACCAAAGATCAGATCGCATATCCCGAACACCGCAAAAATCGGATGGGGCAGTCCACCGACTATCCAGTAATAGAACGATACTCCGGCATAGATGATTTTGTAGAAAATGCCCACTTTGACCAGATCGATATTTTGTCGCAAGTTGCGGAATACATAGTAGTAGCTGATGCCCTGTACAAAAACAAACGCAGTAGCCAGATGAAGATAGGCCGGATTTCCCGGTAGCTGAATGTTGAAGAGGAAATAGATGGCTTTATAGAATAAGAAGAAAATGAAGCCCAAAAACAGGTCATACACGCTTGCTGCGATAAAGACCGTCCTGTAGAAATTAATGTTTCTCATGGTGGATTGCTTTCAGATGGGGTTAATACGTTGAAATGCAATTATAAAACAATCGGAATGAGGGGAATGTTTGTGACGGTGGGAGAGGGGTGTTTTCCGCAGATAAGTTGGGTCTTGTTCGGGGAGTTTTCTTCAAAAAAACACCCCAAATGTTACGTTAAACATTCGGGGTGTCTGGTATAAAACGGTACTGATTATTCTATCGTTAAGGCATCTTCCACCTTCTCGTCAAGCAGTGCAATTTTCAGCACCTCCTTGATGTCTTTCACGAAGTGAAAAGTCAGGCCTTCGAGATAAATCTGATTTATATCCTTGATGTCTTTTTCATTCTCTTTGCA
>JAUZOF010000125.1 GCA_030706585.1 Bacteroidota bacterium | reverse complement strand
CCGAACCATCCGAACCACAGCAGACCAGCACCGATCGCTACCATTGGGATGTTATGAGGAGTTGTAGGAATACCTTGGTAATTTTTGCGTTTACCTACCATTAATGCCATAATCAATGCAGCTACACCCGCGTTGATGTGTACTACTGTACCACCGGCGAAATCAAGAGCACCCATTTTGAACAACCAGCCGTCACCTGACCATACCCAGTGTGCAACAGGGTTGTAAACGATGATCGCCCACAGAACAGAGAAAACAAGGAATCCTTTAAATTTCACACGTTCAGCAAATGCACCAATGATCAACGCTGGCGTAATCACCGCAAACATACATTGGAACAGGATGAAGATGATGTGAGGAATAGTTCCGATCATTTCAGGTGCTCCGTTTACTATATTTCCAGTTGGTTGTGAGTGAGAAATAAAATACGGACTCAAATCAGAAATTTTGATTCCGTGAAGGAATGACCAGTCAAATCCACCAAAGAATGGTTTCAAAGCTGGAATTGTAGATGTTCCAAAAGCATTACTATAACCGAACGCTACCCACTCCAAGCTTATTACAGCCGTCAGGATGAAACATTGCATCAATACGTTCAATACGTTTTTACGACGAACCAAACCACCATAGAATAAAGCCAAACCAGGAATGGTCATCAACAATACGAATGCTGTAGCCACGATCATCCAGGCTGTGTCACCAGCATCAACCGCCGGTTTAACTGCCGCTGCAACCGGTGCAGCAGCTTTTGCAATTGTATCAGCTACTGCTACGGCTGTAGAGTCTGCTGTTTGCGCCATAGAAAGCGCAGGGATCGCTGCCAGTAAAGCTGAAGGCAAAGCGATATATTTAGTGAATCTTCTTACCATGATATAACCTATTAGATAAATATTTTACTCTTCTTGAATTACTTGTTGTACAATGACTCGTCACCATGATCGCCGGTACGGATTCGGATAGACTGTTCGATAGCTGTAACGAAAATACGTCCGTCACCACTTTCTCCGGTATAAGCCGATTTCAGGATGGCATTGATTGATTTCTCAACATTTACATCACGTACGACAAATGAGATCTGAAGACGATCAATGGTATTCACGTCATACGCCACACCACGGAAAATCAAACCTTGTTTTGCTGTACCCTGGCCTTTAACATCCCACCAGGAAAGGAAGTCGATATCTGCTTCATGCAGAGCTTTGCGTACTTCTTCAAATTTATTTTTGCGAATAATAGCTTCAATCTTTTTCATAATCGTATGTTTTTGGGTTATAACCGGTAAGAAGAGGGACTAAATATAGTGAAAATTCGAATCCAAACACTTATCCACTCTTTTTACCGACTATGAATCATGAATATTTTATTAGAATGTAACGCCGAAAACCAGGTAAGATTGATCTGCTGCAGGAGCAAGAATACCTTGTACATATACCGGGATAGAATAGGAGTCACTCAATTTTACTGTTTTTGTTGCTTTCAGAGAAATATTAGTAACCTGAGCACCTGTTTTTAAAGCTCCGCTTTCTCCAAGACCCGAATAACCACCTTCCCATGGAGTAACACCAACAGCAGCAGCCATCGCAGTTTCACCTACACTGAAATTGTAACCAGCCTCAATATAGGTAGAATATGCCTGATCTCCCTTATTGTTCAAATCTCTTTCTCCAGCGAACATTGTATTCCAGGTTAGAGAGAATTTAGGGCCAGCAACACCAACTGTTCCTTCTAGGTAATGACCGCTTTTTCCATCTGATGATTCTTTACTAAAATAGTGATGATTCTGACCACTCCACCAATAATCAGTTACCCCCAGTTTCAAAGCTCCTTTTGTGTAGAAAGCACTAAGGTCAAATTCTTTTGCACCCATTGTTGCAATCTCAGTACTTCCCCAGGCACCGATTGATAAACCTTTGTACCCAACAGACAAAGTTGGCTGTAAAGCCGCGCCTGTTTGATAAACACCACGCCAAACATACGTACTTACCAAATCCCCACCTACAGTCATGGTAGGTTTGTCTTGTGCACTTGCACTCACGAGTCCGCTAACTAAAATAGCGATTGCTAAGATGATCTTTTTCATAACTAAACACATTATTGATTAAACATAAAATATAATACCTGATTTTGCTGAGCCGGCTTCCCCCCGGAATTTTTGAGACTTGTCTGTCTGCAATAAGTACCCTGCCATCTACCTGTCATTACGTCGCCGTATCATCTTTAGCAGTTTTCCTGACCGTATCCGCTGATACTTATACAATAAACCTTTGTCAATCTTCTTTACCTTTAAACTAACCCCTATTTACAAATATCCATTTCACACATCGAATGGCCAATCTTTGTCGTTTTGTTATTTGTATAATGCAAAATTAGACATTTTGAAATCAAAAACACCATTTTACATGACATTTATCTCTGATATTTTCACCATCTTTCATTTTGATATTAATCAATACGTATTTCTTTCATTTTATCACAATCACAAAGCTCATTCTTTCACTATGAAAGTTCAAGAGAAATCACTTTCTACCAAATTGTACCATTTAACACAAACACAACCACAAACCTATCATTTTTCAACAACAAGTCAATTATAAATACCATTTTGATACCACATCAATTCTTTTCAAAACATTTATCCAAACTAGAATATAATCAAAAAAGCGGCAACAAGATCCTTATTTCTTGTTGCCGCTCATTCTTAGTATAAAAAAATTCGCATTATGCCATCACCCACTCTCCTACCAAACGATATTCGAACCCGGTTAACTCATGCAGTATTACTTTCTCCGCTTTCATTACCCACTGACGAAAAGCAGGCGTTTGCCTGTAAACAGGGATAGAATCTACAAGTTTATTCAGGTCAAAAACATTTGCTGTTACTCCTGCACCGGAATGCATCGCATCTATCACGTTACACTCCTGCTCAATGTGTACCGGAACCATCAGTACCGGTTTCAGTAGATACATTGCCTCACACACCGATTCGAATCCACCGGTTGTCGCATAAGCCTTACAGCTTGTCATATAATGAAGAAACATTTTATCATCCAATCGGTGCATAGCCAGCATTGGAGTCAGCATTTCAACTTCCTCTGCATCCTTCTTATCCCAAAAGAAATGTAGCGGATGCTCAAGATTCGAAGCGCTCCAACATTCAAGTTCCTCAGCGAAAGCTGCATTCAGTACATATCCTAAAATATGGGCTCCTCTTTTAGGTACAGACCGAAGCACCTCGTCACGCAGAAGCGGTGGCACGAAAGCCAGCTTACCATCTACAGGCTGTGTTTCTTCCCGGAAAGAAAGAGCCAATATCTTGCTTGTCCGTAACGAAGTACACCAGGAATAGAAATTGAGCAAACGGAATCGCAACGTATTCTCTCCGGTATATTCAAAACGGTCGGTCATCAGGTAATATTGGTGCGCTATGTTTACCATCGGAGCTTCCGGACTGAATATCCCGTAAGTCAGTCCGCACATTAGCTCATAGAAATTGACCACCACATCGGGCTGTTCGTCCTTTATCGTGCGACGTATGCTCAATATGCTTTGGATAAAAACCGGAAGCATCAGCAGGTTATACAAAACACTGAGCAATATAGATGAGCATCGGGGATTCTGTGACGGAGCAAAGTTTGGGCTCTGAAAGCTGATTACCTCCTGTGATATCTTTTTTCGAAAGAATTCAGGTACCTCTCGGTTCTTGCTGCACCCTACCATCACCGCGACAACCTCATGCCCGTTACGCTCAAGCATATTCTTCAGGCTGATAGCCTGCGTAAAGTGCCCACGGCCTTCTCCCTGCACCACGAATAAATATCTCATATCTTTAGCTTTTAGAATTAAATAACTGCTGCCACATTCAACGGAATACGTTTAATGTCATACTCCTGCGCCTCCTGACTTTCCAGATAAACCACCCAGGTGCCGTCTTCATTTTCCAGCAACGCCGACATAGATTCCACCCAGTCTCCGGAATTCAGATAGTGAATGCCGTCAATCATTTCATTGGCCGGTTTGTGGATATGCCCGCAGATGATACCATCAAAATGACGGGATTTGGCCAAAGAAACCAACTCCTTCTCGTAATCGGAAATGTAAGAAACAGCAGATTTGACCATCTGTTTGACCGATTGAGATAAAGAGAAATAGGGCAGGCCGCGTTTGGCTCTGTATTTATTATATATACGATTCACCCATAATAGAAAAGTATATCCAACATCTCCGATTTTTGCCAGCCATCGCATCTTAGAGGTCACAGAGTCAAAAACATCTCCGTGTACCACGTAATAGCGTTTTCCGTTGCTTTCGTGTACATAGTCTTTGACAATTGACAGATTGGCAAATGAAAAAGGAGCCAGCAGGTCTATAAAGTCATCATGATTTCCACGTATATAGATAATTTGGGTATTGTGCTTCTCCATCATTTTCATGATGACTTTGAAGAATTCGGTATGTTCATGTTTCCATTTGCCTTTGCCGCTTTTTTGAAGATTCCAGCCGTCGATGATATCACCGTTCAGAATTAGGGTATTGCAATTCACTGTTCTAAGGAAGTTGGTTAACTCGGTCGTCTTTGAGTGCTCTGTCCCCAGGTGAATATCAGACAATACGATGGTGGGGTAGAATTTTTGTGTAATCATATTCTTCACAATTTGGTTATACAAAGCAACCAAAAGCATATTACAGTTTCAAAACGAACAGATGAATATGAGATGACATAATTTCCAAAAACTTCCTTTTCTACAGATTGTTATAAAATAAGATTCAACACTAACCAGACAAGACAATGGTGGTCAGAAAAAATATCGGAATAATAACGCTGTTTCTTTTGGTGAATTCATCAATGTCGGCACAATTTGACAGTACCCCGTTAAAGGCCAAATACGGGAAAGTCAGATTTCACAGCGAAGGTCGCAAGGCTAACTGGTTTTTATCGTTCGGTGGTGGAGAACAGACTTTTTTCAGTCCCCATTTTCCGGCTAACGGACAAATTATATACCCGGGAGCAACTCTGTCTGTTGGAAAAATGCTGTCACCCGAGTGGGGCATTCGACTAAATACAAACGGTGGACAGGCTAATTCAAAGACTCATGTAGTAAGGTATGGAACAGCCAATCTGGATATGCTGCTTAACCTATCGACGATTATCGGGGGCTATTACGAATGGAGGCCATTTGAGTTTTCCCTGTTTTACGGTCCAGGCTATTTACAAACGCTAAAATATCAGGGGCAAGCAGCCACATCCAAAACAACGCTTCATGCCGGTGCTATCCTCTCATTCAGGATGAGCCGATTTACGAACCTGAATTTTGAATTTCAACAAAACACAACCGGATTTCCCGGGGAAAATGGAGTTTTGTCCATGGCAACTGTAGGCTTTAATATCAAGATCGGTAAAAGAAGATATACGGCATACGTCCCGGAAGAACTACTAAGCGAACAAAGCTACCGGGAAACATTACAACTTGAGGCAGAAATTAAAAGATTAAAGGAACGGGTAGAAAAGGCAGAAAATAAGCCAAAGACAATAATGGTACATGATACCATTTACATAAATAATCCGGTCAAAAAAAAGACATTCAATCCGGTCAATCCATAACCTAAACGTCCAACTACTGATTTCCGAATCAGAAAAAATGAAAGAGTGATGAAAAGCATAAAGAAGAATATAGACCGACAACCTGCTGTGGCCGGAAAATTCTATCCGGCAGATCCCTCGGACTTAGGAAAAATGCTCGACAATCTTTTTGGAGAAGCGTCAGCCAAAGAATGTGAGCACGTAAGAGCCATTATCAGTCCTCACGCAGGATATGTCTTTTCAGGAAAAACGGCGGCATCAGCATTTAATCAGATAGAGGGAGAAGTAACCTATAAACGGATTTTTCTGTTAGCATCTTCTCACCATGTCAGTTTTGACGGGGCATCCGTCTATTGCGAAGGTGATTTCGTAATGCCTTATGGAAAAGAGATTGTGGATACCATTTTCGGAGAAATGCTGACCGAACGTTTTCCGGCTGTTTTCACTAATAACCCAACAGCCCACGTCAATGAACACAGCATCGAAGTACAGCTTCCATTCCTTCATCACGTGATGAAGACCCGCTACCGGATTGTCCCCATTATCATCGGCACCTCCAATCCAGAGACCTGTAAACGCATTGCTGCAATACTTAAACCCTACTTCAACCCCAACAATATGTTTGTAATCAGCACAGACTTTTCTCACTACCCGGCCTACTCTGATGCCATGAGAGTGGATGAACAGACTCAGAAAGCAATACTCTGCAACGATCCGGATATTCTAATGGCAACCCTCAGGGACAATAGCCGCAAGCATATCCCCAACCTGGCAACGTCACTCTGCGGATGGACTTCGGTATTGACTTTGCTCTATATGACTACGCACAATGATGCTTTAGAACTAAAGTCAATCAATTATACCAATTCAGGAGACGCGAAATATTATGGTGAAAAAAGTCAGGTAGTCGGATATTGGGCGATGGTTGTTACAGATAAGAAAACGGAAAAGTCAGAGTTTAAGTTATCCGAATCTGAAAAAACGACATTATTGAAGATCGCCAGAAAAACAATTGAAGAACATTTAAAAGGGAAGAATCCGGAGACTGAAGAAGAGAGCGATCTTCCGCCTTCTCTGAAAGAATATTGCGGGGCATTCGTCACGCTACATGAAAAAGGACAACTGCGTGGATGTATTGGCAAATTGATTAGCAACAGTCCCTTACATGAAACGATTCGCGATATGGCCATCTCCTCCGCCTTTCACGATTACCGGTTTATGCCGTTGAATGCGCACGAACTACCTCATATCGATATTGAAATATCCGTTCTTTCTCCTTTAAAGAAAATCGACGACATCAAGGAGATTCAAATGGGCAGACACGGTATCCTGATTGAAAAAGGACACCGTTCCGGGGTATTTCTTCCACAGGTAGCGACAGAAACCGGTTGGAACAAAGAGGAATTCCTTGGCCATTGTGCCCGTGACAAAGCGGGATTGGAATGGGACGGATGGAAATCAGCAAACATTTACATCTTTACCGCTACCGTCTTTGGCGAAAAGCTGATTTGAAAATGGAAGATTCGAAAAAAATAGCAGGCAGAGGGTTTACCATCTGCCTGCTATTTTTTCATTGCAATAACTGCATTTCCCGGCCTCCATTTTATTCAGGGAAATAAAATACCCCAGGCGCTCAACCAGCAACTTCCGGCAGGAGGGGCAGTAAGTGTTCTCGCCATGCACCTCTGGCATATTCCCGATATAGACATGCTTCAAACCGGCACGTTCTGCGATTGCTTTAGCCTCAATCAACCTGTATTCCTCTGTAGGAGCTAGATCAGGTAATTTGTAATTCGGAAAAAAGCGACTGAAATGAAGTGGTGTATCGTTGAAATCATTTTCAACAAGCCATTTACACATCTTCTCTATCTGATCAATACCATCGGTATATCCGGGAATTAACAGATTGGTTATTTCTAACCAGACTCCACTTTCCTTTAACAGGTTCAGGGTGTCAAGCACAGGCTGTAAACGGGCGCCATCCAGCTTTCGATAAACCTCTTCATCCAGACATTTCAAGTCAATATTAGCGGCATCCAAATAAGGTATCAGCTCCTGCATCGGACAGGCATTGATGTAACCGTTGGATATCATGACAGTCTTTAGGCCTTTTTGGTGGGCTATCTTAGCTGTGTCGAGCATGTATTCGAAGAAAACCGTCGGCTCGGTATAGGTGAATGCAATCATTTCGGTATGACGTTCTATCGCCTCCTCCACAAGTTTTTCAGGCGGAAGGTCATAATGATCCAGCTGTGATGGCGAAGCTTGTGAGATTTGCCAGTTCTGACAATTAAGACAACGGAAATTGCATCCGGCAGTTGCCAGTGAAAATATTCTCGACCCCGGATAGAAGTGAAAAAGCGGTTTTTTCTCTACCGGATCCACAGCTAAAGAACAGGGATTTCCATAAGCCCGGGTGTATAAATGTCCGCCGTGATTTTCCCGCGTTCGGCAAATTCCGGTTTTCCCGTCTGCTATCACGCAATTATGCGGACAAAGATGGCATTGCACCCGTCCATCCACCAAAACTTCCTGATACAATGCCAGGCGACTCCATTTATCCAATGTTGCTGTCTTCATGGTTTATCTGTTTTCTCTAAAACAACGCATTTTGGGAAAAAGTTAGCCATCTTACTCTATTAAACGACTGTTTTTGAAACAGTTTTCCTGAAATAGTCACAAACACCGGTCAGTCCGCATTGCTCACATTTTGGTTTACGTGCCAGGCAGACATATCGACCATGTAAAATAAGCCAATGATGGGCAATCGGAAGCAACTTCTCCGGAAAGTACTTAACCAGGGTCTTTTCCGTTTCCAATGGCGTTTTTGAGTTTTTAGTCAGGCCGATCCGGTTCGATACCCGGAAAACGTGTGTATCGACAGGCATGGCCGGATTGTCAAATGCCACCACCTGCATTACATTGGCCGTTTTTCGTCCCACACCCGGAAGTTTCACCAACTCTTCGGGAGACTGGGGAACCTCGCCATTGTATTTTTCCATCAATATTTTAGCCATCCCGACCAGATATTTCGATTTGCTGTTGGGATATGATACGCTTCGAATATACTCAAACACCACTTCGGGGGAGCTAGCCGCCATAACCTCCGGAGTAGGAAAATCCTGAAACAGCTTCGGAGTTATCATATTCACGCGTTTGTCGGTGCATTGGGCTGAAAGAATAACAGCCATCAGTAACTGAAATGGGCTCTCATAGTGAAACTCTGTTTCAGCCAACGGCATGTTTTGCTCAAAACATTAAATCACGAGTTTATAGCGTTCTTTTTGCGTCATCTGTTCGTTTTTTTAAATCGACAAGTCAAAGAAATAAAGAATCTGCGATTTATAAAAGCCCTGGCTGATAAAGGATATCCAGACACCTTCAATTTAGAAATTATCTGTTCAACATTAAACCTCAACACATCGCACAAAACATTTGTATTTATCCACTTTCAAACTGAACCAACCACACTCTGATATGTTCAATTTGTTACAGTATCTAACAAACCTAATTCATAAAATCGACAACTATGGCAACGGTAAACACCTATCTGACCTTTAACGGCAACTGCGAAGAGGCTTTCAACTTCTACAAATCAATCTTCGGTGGAGAATTCACAACCCTGCAACGGTTTAAAGACTTGCCTTCGGAACATAATATTCCGGAGGATGAAGGCGAAAAAATCATGCACATTTTCTACCGCTTCAGTAATGAGACCTGTCTGATGGGTTGCGACTCATCCAGTATGTTTGGCGAGGCGACAATCGGAGATAACTTCTCGCTTTCGGTAAGTGTGGATAATGACGAAGAGTGTACACGCATCTTCAATGCACTGGCTCAGGGAGGTGAAATAACGATGCCTTTACAGAAAGTATTCTGGGGAGCGCTATTCGGTTCATTAACGGACAAATTCGGTATCAACTGGATGATAAGCCACGAAACGCCAAAGGCTTAAGCGGGTTTCTTTTAAATATAAAGAGCACGAAGATTTGACATCTTCGTGCTCTTTATTTTACTCAACTCCCCTGTTAATATTCGAGCAATTGTATATATTCTGCAAATGCATACCGCTGAAGTAAATCCACAGCAAAACCGGCTGCTTCATTTAATCCT
>JAUZOF010000124.1 GCA_030706585.1 Bacteroidota bacterium | reverse complement strand
CACCACCGGAATCGCGTCGGGCAACTTTGCCTGGTATGCTTTTATCTTTATCCTGATGCTGGCGGTGGTTTTTGCGCCGCGTTATCTGGGTGCGCGGGTTTCTACTTTGCCCGAATATATGGGAAAACGGTTCGGACAATCCACCCGTCACCTGTTGGCGTGGTACACCCTGATTACCATCCTGATTTCGTGGCTTTCGCTCGGACTTTTTGCCGGAGGAATCATGGTGAAACAGCTTCTGGACATCCCGATGTGGGCATCTATCATGATTATGGTGATTTTGGCGACGGGCCTCACCGCTGCGGGTGGATTGAAGGCGATTGCTTATACCAGTGTCTTCCAGATGTTGCTGTTGATTGCTGTTTCGTTGACGCTGACCATTATTGGTTTCTATAAAGTGGGCGGTGTTTCGGAACTGTTCCAGCAAACGCCATCGCATTACTGGAATCTTTTCCTGCCAAATTCAGACAAAGACTTCCCGTGGCTGGCCATTATTCTGGGCTATCCGGTGATGGGCGTCTGGTTTTGGTGTACTGAGCAGTCGATGGTACAGTCGGTGTTGGGTGCAAAAAGCCTCAAGCAAGGCCAGTTGGGCGCAAGCTTTATCGGTTGGTTGAAAATCCTTGATGTGCCCTTGTTTATCATTCCCGGGATCCTCTGTTTTGTGCTTTTCCCGCATTTGTCCAATCCCGATGAAGCCTATCTGGTGCTGGTGACCAACCTCTTCCCGATGGGGATGAAGGGGCTGATTATCGTGGTGCTTTTAGCGGCTTTGGTGGGCAATGTCGGTTCGTCGCTCAACTCGGTGAGTACCGTTTACACGATGGACATTTACCTGAAAAAACATAAGCCCAACGCCACCAATGCCGAGATTATCAAAATCGGTCGCTGGGTGACGGTGGTGAGTGCCATTGTGGCGGTGATTATCGCACTGGCAATCGACGGCATCAAGGGGTTGAATCTCTTTAACGTCTTCCAGTCGGTACTGGGCTTCCTCGCTCCGCCGATGACGGTGACTTTCCTCTTTGCCGTGTTGTGGAAAAATACCTCCCGCAAAGCCATCAACTGGGTGCTGACCGGTGGTACCGCCTTCTGCCTCGCCATCGGCATTTTGTATTACTTTAAGGTGATATTGACCAGTCTGCACTTCATGTATTTGTCGTTCTTTCTCTTTGTCATTCTTTCCGTTTTCGTCATCATTTATTCATTATTGGAAAGGAAAAAAGAAGAAGAGGTCAGTGTACTTCAGTTCACTCCGATGAAGACCGCTTTTGCAGTGAGAACTTCATGGATTGTGCTGAGCATTGTGATGGTGGTGTTGTATTTTATTTTCAATAATCACTAAGAAAACCCGCCCTGCGACCAAAGTAACCTTTGCCGAGACGGCGATTTATCTCGTCTCAGGATATAATAAAACCAGACAGACTTCCATATCTCGTCTGGTTTTTTTGCGTCCACAGTTGTGGAAAGTCAGCCGACAACTCGTGGGGAACTTTCCACCTTTGTTGAAACCTTGCCACGGGTTGTAGGCAAGCTTTCAACATTTGTGGAAAACCCGCCAACGGTTCGTGGCATACTTTCCACCGTTGTGGAAACCTCGCCTACAGTTGCTGGCATACTTTCCACAACGATGGACAGCTTCCTGGCTTCTCATCTGATAATATATGATGGTTTATTCCCAATTTCTGCCTATAAATGCTTCATCTTCGATGTAATTTCGTAATGTGGAATGGTGTGGGTGATCGAATGATCTGTCCAAACCTCCAAGGTTTCGAAAACCTTGGAGGTTTTGTCTCCAACTTTGCCAATTATTAAAATCAAATACAATGAAATGTTTCAGTAAACTTTCACTTCTCTTTTTATTATTCGGAATGTTTATGCCCGGAATAATCTCCGCCCAAAAGGCCACCTGGATGTGGTATCCCGGTGACTTCGAAATCTGGCTCGGCAACGAAATGCAGAACCGCCGCACCGAACGTGGCGCCTTCTTCCCTCCGTTTTGGAAAATGGACAGCCACTACGTGTTGATTGATTTCCATAAAAACTTCGAACTAACAGCTCCCGAGGAAATCGAGATAGCGGTGGAAGGCCGTTACAACGTGAAGCTCGATGGCAAACTGGTGTTCGGTTCACCCGCCAAAATGACCATCCCTGCCGGTAAGCACCAGCTCAATATCAAAGTACATAATCAGGCCAATGTGCCCGCCGTTTACATCAAGGGGAAAACGCTGGTGTCGGATGCCAGTTGGCTCTGCACTTACGAAGACAAGGAGTGGATTGACGAATCAGGCAAGGCTTCCGACCAGTCGGGAACCATCTTCCTCAATGCCGCTACCTGGAACTTTGACGATGCACAAACACCTCCTTCAAAATATCAGTTGGCTCGCAAAGCCGTTTCTGCTAAGAAAGCGGAGAAAAGCGGCAAGTCGCTGGTTGTTGATTTTGGAAAAGAGACCTTCGGCTACGTGAGACTTCACGGTCTGAAAGGAAAAGGAACAGTCAATGTTTATTACGGTGAATCCCGCGAAGAGGCATTGGCTACCGGTACTTGCGAGACGCTTGACCGCAAAAATATAGACAGCGCGCAACCTGTAACATTGACGTTGGACGGTTCCCGCGCTTTCCGTTACGTGAATGTGGAATGTGACGGTTCGGTGCAGCTCGATTCTGTTTCGATGGATTACGAATACCAACCATTGACCTACAAAGGCAGCTTCCGTTGCAACGACAATCAGATTAACAAGATCTGGGACGTGGCAGCTTACACCATGCACCTCACCACCCGCGAGTTCTTCATCGACGGTATCAAACGCGACCGCTGGATTTGGTCGGGCGATGCGTACCAAAGCTACCTGATGAACTACTACCTCTTCAATGATGATGCAACCGTAAGAAGAACTTTATGGGCGTTGCGCGGTAAAGACCCCGTGACCAGCCACACCAATACCATCATGGATTATACCTTCTACTGGTTCCTCGGAATTTACGACTACTACCAGTACACCGGCGATGAGAAATTCATTGCGCAGGCATATCCGCGCATGGTGTCGATGATGGATTATGTATTGGGACGTCGTAATGCCAACGGTTTCCTGGAAGGTCTGGCCGGTGACTGGCAGTTTATCGACTGGGCAGACAAGCTAAGCAAAAAAGGCGAGGTGAGTTTCGAGCAGTTACTCTTTACCCGCAGCCTTGAAGCCATGTCCACCTGTGCCCGCATTGCCAATGACAAAGCCGGTCAGGAAAAATACGGCAAACTTGCCGCCGATATGAAAGACAAATTCTTCAAAACCTTTTGGTCGGATGACAAGAAAGCCATCATCCATAACCGCGTAAACGCACAGTTGACCGACAATGTGACCCGTTACTCTAACATGTTCGCTATCTTCTTCAACTATTTCACCGAAAAACAAAAACAAGAGGTGAAGCAGTCAGTACTTTTGAATGATAAGATTCAGAAAATTACCACCCCTTACATGCGTTTCTACGAACTCGAATCGCTGTGTACCATGGGCGAACAGTCCTATGTGCTGAAGGAGATGAAAGACTACTGGGGCGGTATGCTCGACCTCGGTGCCACCTCTTTCTGGGAAGAATACAACCCTGCGAAGAAAGGTGCTGACCACTACAGCATGTACGGTCGTCCATTTGGTAAAAGCCTTTGCCACGCGTGGGGAGCCAGCCCGATTTATCTGTTGGGTAAATATTACCTTGGCGTAAAACCGACCTCTCCGGCTTACCAGACCTACCTGATTGAGCCGAAGCTCGGCGGCCTGCAATGGATGGAAGGCGATGTGCCAACGCATACCGGCAAAATCCATGTCTATTGCAACACCAAAGAAATCAAGGTGAAATCAGATACCGGAACCGGTACGCTCCGCATCAACAGCAAATCGAAACCTTCCTGTAAAGGCGCGGCTATCGTAACCAAAGGCAATGGTGTCTTTGAAATGACTGTGGAGAAAGGAAAAGAGTATCTGGTGAAATATCAGGCGAAATAATTTAAACGCAAAGTCGCGAAGACGCTAAGGGTAAGAATCCGATTAAATGTTGCAATTGTCATCCCGCACTTGATGCGGGATCTCTCAATCAGATAAAGGTTCAATCTATATGTAACTGCGTTTTTGAGATCCCGTGTCAAGCACGGGATGACATCGCGAAGTTTTGTTGGGGATTCAATAAACATTTGCGTCTTAGCGCCTTTGCGTTCAATTAAATAGTAACAATGAAAAGAATACTTACTCTCACCGCAGCCCTCGTGCTGCTCACCTCCCTCACGTTCGCCCAAAAGCGCGTACCCAAAGAGGTGATGAATAAAGTCTTTCAGGAGGTCAAAACCCCGTACAAGTACGGTCTGGTGATGGTTCCCGAAGACAACAGCAAACGTAACGACTGCCCCACCATCTTCCGCAAAGACGGCAAATGGTTTATGTCCTATTTCGAATTCGACGGTCGCGGCTATCAGACCCATTTGGCCAAAAGCGACGATTTGCTTCACTGGAAAAAGCTCGGTCGCATCTTCCCGTTTGGCCCCAAAGGCTCCTGGGATGAAAACCAACGCGGCGGTTACGTCAGCCTTGTGGACACCAAATGGGGCGGCAGCTACAAGGTCAGCAAATACGACAACAAATACTGGATGTCCTACATCGGCGGCGATACCCCTGGTTATGAACAGGGAGACCTCGGCATCGGCATTGCCACTACCGATGATGTTACCGCTCTTAAAACCTGGACACCCCTGCCCAACAATCCGATATTCACCCCCAACGATAAAAACGTGAGCTGGTGGGACAATATGGTGCAGTATAAGAATCTGGTGATTGAAGACAAGAAAAAGGTTTCCGGCTACCGCTTCCTGATGTACTACAACGCCCGTGGCGACAGTATGAAAACAAAGGAAAAACGTGGTGCCGAGCGCATCGGTCTGGCCGTCTCCAACGACATGGTCAACTGGAAACGTTACGGCAAAGAACCGTTGGTGAACCATCACACCGGCATCACCGGCGATGCGCAGATTGCAAAAATCGGTAACGTGTACGTGATGTTCTACTTCGGTGCCTTCTGGAAACCCGCAGCCTTCGAACGTTTTGCCTGTTCATACGACCTTGTCCACTGGACCGACTGGGAGGGTGAAAACCTCATCTCACCGTCGGAGGATTTCGATATGCAGTTTGCCCACAAGCCCTATGTGATAAAATGGAAAGGCATCGTTTACCACTTCTATAACTCGGTGGATAAAAATGACCGCCGCGGCATCGCTGTGGCGACTTCCAAAGACCTCGGAAAGAGTACGATGAGGTATCCGGAAAAGTAGTACCGTAAGGGCATCCCTATGTGGATGCCCTTTTTCTGCTCTGAGGGTATCATACGATACCTTTTTGTAGAGATGGTCGCCCACATAGGGGCGCCTCGACAACATCTTTCCTCCCGTCAATTAACAACCCTCTTTTGATAATTCCTACAGGGCAAAAATCCATTCTCCCTATAATTTTGTAATGTGCATTGGTTCGGCTAAACCTAACAGGTTTTCAAAACCTGTTAGGTTTGATCCAGCATGGAATAATCTGTGAAAATCGATTCAAATCTGTGTCATCAGTGTGCCAAAAAAGAATTAATCAAAAACCAATCTATAAACTCAAACGATGAACAAACTGAAAAACATTACCCTGGGGCTGCTCCTTTGCACCTCAGCGATGATGGCTCAGAAAGCGAAGCCTTACTCCAAGAGTCTGGCCGATGACTCAAACAGCAAATTTGCGAAAGTGTGGAACGTCGATATGGATGCCGTGAAATGGACCAACGGCTTCTGGGCTGACCGCTTCAATATCAGCAAAGACACCATGATCTTCGACATGTGGCGCGTACTCAAAGACCCGAATATCAGCCACGCTTACCGCAACTTCGAGATTGCAGCCGGTGTGAAAGAGGGTGAACACTTCGGCCCTCCCTTCTTCGATGGCGACTTCTACAAATGGTTCGAGTCGGTAGCTGCCGTTTACACCATTACTCACGACCCGAAGCTTGATAAACTGATGGACGAAATCATCGGCGTAATCAGCAAATGCCAGCGCGAAGACGGTTACATTCACACTCCGGTGATCATCAAAGAGCGCAAGGAGAAGAAGAAAACCGAATTCGAGAACCGTCTGAACTTTGAAACCTATAACCTCGGTCACCTGATGACTGCGGGCTGCGTGCACTACCGTGCTACCGGCAAAAAGACCCTGCTCAACATGTCCATCAAGGCGACAGATTACCTCTATAATTTCTACAAACGTTCGTCTCCCGAGTTGGCGCGCAACGCTATCTGTCCGTCGCACTACATGGGTGTGGTGGAGATGTACCGTACCACCAAAGATCCGCGTTACCTTGAATTGGCTGAAAATCTGATCAACATCCGTGGTTTGGTGGAAAAAGGAACCGATGATAACCAAGACCGCATTCCTTTCCGCAAACAGATGAAAGCGATGGGACATGCCGTTCGTGCCAACTACCTCTACGCGGGTGTGGCCGATATCTACTCTGAGACCGGCGAAGATTCATTGATGACCTGCCTCAAATCCATCTGGAATGACGTTACCAACCGCAAAATGTACATCACCGGCGCTTGTGGTGCGTTGTACGACGGAACATCTCCTGACGGAACTTCATACGAACCCGATTCGGTACAGAAAGTACACCAGTCTTATGGTCGTGCCTTCCAGTTACCTAACCACACGGCGCACAACGAATCGTGTGCCAACATCGGCAACATGTTGTGGAACTGGCGTATGTTTCAGTTGACCGGCGATGCGAAATACACTGACATCGTGGAAACTGTTTTATACAATAGTTTGTTGGCTTCATTGAGCCTCGACCAGAAACGTTACTTCTACACCAATCCGTTGAGCGTAAGTGCAGACTTCCCATACAAAATGCGTTGGTCGAAAACCCGCGAAGACTTCATCAGCTGCTACTGCTGTCCTCCGAATATTGCACGTACGATGGCTGAAGTTCAGGATTACGTGTACAGCGTTTCAGCCAAAGGTGTTTACGTGAATCTGTACGGTGGAAGTGCGCTTTCATCTGAACTGAAAGATGGTTCGAAAGTGAAATTGTCACAAAGCACAGACTATCCGTGGAATGAAAAGGTGACCATCAATGTAGATTTGGCTCCGAAAAAAGCTTTCTCCATCTTCCTGCGTATTCCGGGATGGTGTAACAAAGCCACTTTGTTGGTAAATGGCAAAGCGGCGGACGTGAAACTGGTTTCCGGTCAATATGCAGAACTCAACAATACCTGGACGAAAGGAGACAAACTGGAACTTACCCTCGATATGCCTGCGAAACTGATGGCTTCAAATCCATTGGTAGAGGAGACCCGCAATCAGGTTTCGGTGAAACGTGGTCCTGTGGTTTACTGCCTCGAAAGCAAAGATATTCCTGCCGGTACTAAATTGGCAGACATCGCTGTTCCGGCTTCGATTAAGTTGACTCCGAAAGAGGTTACCATCGACAATAGCCGCATGATGAGCCTTGAAGGACAGGCGATCTGCACACCTTCAGGCGACTGGAGCAACAGCCTTTACAAAGAGATCCCTGCTGACGTGAAAAAGGTGTCGGTAAGCTTCGTGCCTTACTATGCCTGGGGTAACCGTGGCAAAGCGGACATGGAAGTCTGGGTACCACTCGCACGATAGTATTTTTTTGTTGGGGTGGCCCTACGTGGCCGCCCCTTTTTCCCTAAAAGAATATCCTCATGAAAAAAACACAACTACTCATACTTGCAGCCTTCGCCTCTCTGAGTCTCTCAGCACAAGAGCGTCTCGTGGATGGCCAGATGGCCGGCGGTGTCCCGCCTGTCCCGACCAAATACAATGCCGAGCCGTGGGAAGACCCCAAAATAACGAGTCTCAATCGCGACCGTTCGCGGGTAACTGCATACTCGTTTGAGACGATTCAGGATGCAATCGTAGGTGACCGCACCAAAACCTCGCGTTTGATGATGCTCAACGGCAACTGGGATTTCTCTCTCGCACCTAATCCAGACTCAGCTCCCAAAGACTTTTACAAAAGCCGGGTAAAGGGTTGGAAAACCATTCCCGTGCCCTCCAACTGGGAGATGCAGGGATATGATAAACCCATTTACCGCAGTGCAACTTATCCGTTCCGTCCGGCTATACCGCCTTTTATCCCGAAAGAAGATAATCCTGTCGGTTCGTACCAGCGTACATTTACCACTCCCGACAATTGGAAAGATATGAATATTACCCTTCATTTCGGAGGGGTGAGTTCCTGTTTTAAGGTCTGGTTAAACGGTGAGTTCGTCGGTTATGGTGAAGATAGCTTTTTGCCTTCCGAATTTAACATCACGCCTTATCTCAAAGCTGGTGAAAACGTTCTTTCTGTTCAGGTGATTCGTTGGGGAACCGGAGCATTTCTTGAGGATCAGGATCACTGGCATCTGAGTGGCATTCAGCGCGAGGTGATGCTGTTGGCCGAGCCGAAGCTCCGTCTGGCAGACTTTCACTGGCAAGCCAAACTGGATAAAGATTACAAAGACGCCGTGCTGAGCATTCGCCCGCGTTTTGATAACTATACGGGAAAAATGATTGAAGGGTACAACGTTAAGGCTCAGCTTTACGATAAAAACAACAAGCCCGTTTTTGAAAAACCGCTCGAACGTACCGTGGAATCCATTATTGCCGAAATCTATCCGCGCCTTGATATGCCGAAATTCGGTCTGCTCGAAACCACGGTGAAGAATCCCGATAAATGGAGCGACGAAACACCGAACCTCTATACATTGGTACTTTCGCTCGAAGACAAAGACGGTAAACTCCTTGAGGCTAAAAGCTGTAAATTGGGTTTCCGCAAGATCGAATTTTCCAAAACCGATAGCAAACTGCTGATCAACGGTAAGGTGACTTATCTCTATGGCGTAAACCAGCACAATCATCATCCGGTGCGTGGTGAAGCCGTTATCCGTGAGGATGTCGAAAAGGATGTTCGCCAGATCAAGCAGTTCAATTTCAATTGCATCCGGACTTCACATTTCCCCAACGATCCCTATTTCTACGAATTGTGTGATAAATACGGTATTCTGGTGATGGATGAGGCGAACCTTGAAACGCACGGCGTGGGAGGGAAGCTCAGTCACGATCCGCTTTGGACAAATGCCTATATGGAACGTATGACCCGGATGGTGGAACGGGATAAAAATCACCCCAGTGTCATTATCTGGAGTTTGGGTAATGAGTCGGGGCGTGGGCCTAACCATGCCGCGATGGCCGAGTGGACACACGATTTCGACATCACGCGTCCGGTACATTACGAACCTGCGCAGGGAAATCACCGCGTGGAAGGTTATGTTGACCCGGAAGATCCGACCTATCCGAAGGTACACTACAAGCGTATTCAGGTACCGGTTGACCAGTTTTATGTGGATATGATCAGTCGTTTCTATCCGTGTCTCGAAACGCTCGACCTGTTGGTCAATCAAAAGAACGGCGACCATCGTCCGATTCTGTTTGTGGAGTATTCTCACTCGATGGGAAATGCGACCGGCAATATGAAAGAGTTCTGGGATAAATTCCGCTCTATGCCCCGCCTGATCGGTGGTTGCATCTGGGAATACAAGGATCAAGGCTTGCTGAAGAAGGATGAAAATGGTGTGGAGTATTACGCTTACGGAGGTGACTTCGGAGAGAAACAGCACAATGGAGTCTTTTGTATCAAAGGTATTGTTGCGGCTGACGGTCGT
>JAUZOF010000123.1 GCA_030706585.1 Bacteroidota bacterium | reverse complement strand
GACCCAACTCATGGAACTGTGGTTGTAAACGCAGATGGAACCTATAGTTACACCCCGAGCGCCAATTACAACGGCCCGGATAGTTTCAGTGTAACGGTAAGTGATGGAAATGGCGGAACCAATACAGTAGTTGTAAATGTAACGGTGACTCCGGTTAACGATGCTCCGATAGCAACCGCAACACCGATCACTACACCAGAAGATACTCCGATCAATGGTACGGTTACAGCGACAGACGTTGACGGCGATGCGCTGACTTTCAGTAAAGCGACTGACCCAACTCATGGAACTGTGGTTGTAAACGCAGATGGCACTTATACTTACACACCGAATGCCAATTACAACGGCCCGGATAGTTTCAGTGTAACAGTAAGTGATGGCAACGGTGGTACTCATACGGTGGTGGTAACGGTAAAGGTGACTCCGGTCAACGATGCACCGGTTGCAACGGCAGTACCTGTAACAACGCCTGAAGACACTCCGATCAATGGAACGGGTACCGCGACAGACGTTGACGGCGATGCGCTGACCTTCAGTAAAGCGACAGACCCGACTCATGGAACTGTAGTTGTGAACGCAGATGGCACTTATACCTACACCCCGAGCGCTAATTACAACGGCCCGGATAGTTTCAATGTAACGGTAAGTGATGGAAATGGCGGAACCAATACGGTAGTTGTGAATGTAACTGTTACTCCGGTTAACGATGCACCGATTGCAGTAAATGATTATGCAACGACCTCTGAGGATTCACCGAAAGTAATCAATGTATTGACTAACGACAGCGATGTTGACGGTAATGCCCTGACAATAACTTCAGTGTCAGTTCCAACCAAAGGAACTGTGGTTGTCAATGGAGACGGCACGATTACTTACACACCTAATGCCAATGCAAACGGAAACGACAGTTTTACCTATACCATTAGCGATGGACACGGAGGAAGCAGTACAGCAACTGTCAATGTAGCCATTACTCCGGTAAATGATTTGCCTGTAGCTGTTTCGGATAGCACGGGAACTAACGAAGATACCACTTTGAATGGCAATCTGTCAGCAAACGATATCTTAAGCGGAGATGGCGGCAATGTCTGGGCAAAAGCGACAAATCCTGCTCATGGAACCGTCGTGGTGAATACTGATGGAACCTATAGCTACACTCCGGACGCAAATTACAACGGACCTGACAGCTTTACCTATACCCTTACCGACGCAAACGGAGACAAATCAACCGCAACGGTTAAGATAACGGTAGTAAGTGTCAATGATCTTCCGGTTGCCGAGGATGATCACATCACAGGAGTGGAAGAGACTGCAGTAACAGGAAATTTGTCGACCAATGATACTCCAAGTGGTGATGGTGGCAATGTCTGGGCGATAAAAGATGAACCTCAGTTTGGTACGGTAGTAATTAACTCCGATGGTACATTTACCTATACTCCGAAAGAAAAATTTGTGGGCGACGTTGAATTCACCTATACGATTACTGATGCTAACGGAGATGTTTCCACAGCAAAAGTGACAATTACGGTAGAGCCTGTTGATGTTTCGATACCAGAAGGATTCTCTCCAAACGGGGACGGTATCAATGATCTGTTAGTCATTTATGGAATTGAAAAATATCCGAACAACAGACTGATGATCTTCAACCGCTGGGGGAACAAGGTCTTTGAAGCGAAAAGCTACGATAACTCCTGGAATGGTGAAAATCATTTTGGGATAGCAGTAGGCGGTCGGGATCTTCCAGTAGGAACATACTTCTATATCCTCGATCTTGGAAACGGATCGCCGGTGAAAAAAGGATACATCTATTTGAATCGCTAATTATAAATCTGACCGGAGGGAATTGCCTTCTCTCCGGTCTTAAATAATAAGATTATGATATTTATGAAACGAATAATATTTGTCCTTTTGTGGAGCGTTTTGATCTTTCCGGTATTTTCACAACAGGATGCGATGTTCACCCATTACATGTATAATACGCTTGAGATTAACCCTGCCTATGCAGGCAGCCGGGATGCATTGACAGCGACGATCTTGCATCGTTCACAATGGGTTGGCTTTAAAGGAGCACCGGTTACTCAGACGATAACACTTCATGCTCCGGTATATGAAGATAAAGTAAACCTGGGGCTCTCCATTGTCAATGATAAAATCGGACCAACCAATAATACTTCTATCAATGTAGATTATGCGTTCCGGTTTCAATTGACTGAAGATAGTAAATTGGCTTTAGGTTTGAAAGCAGGATTAAGTTCTATGTACACAGACCTGGCTAATCTAAAGCTTGACAAACAATTAGACCCCTCATTTCAAGGGAAAGCAAATGGGGAAATGTCTCCCAACTTCGGATTTGGTGTGTACTATTCTCGTGACCGCTTTTATGCCGGATTTTCTATTCCGCGTTTGATCGAGTCGAGCTTTAACTTCAGCCAGGGTATTACAGATTACACCATTTCGAAGGAGCAACGCCACTATTTCTTCATAGCCGGAGGTATGTACAAGCTCTCGGAGGATTTTGATCTGAAACCGACCACCTTTGTGAAAGTAACCAATGGGGCTCCTGTTCAGGCCGATGTCACTGCGTCAGTTGTTTATCAGGAAAAGCTGCTTTTGGGAGCTATGTACCGGACAGGTGATGCTGCGGGTATTTTGGCCGGACTCGATTTGACGGATCAGCTGCATGTGGGATACTCTTTCGACTGGTCATTTGTCAATAGTACGACCCGATATAATTATGGCAGTCACGAGATTATGTTGCGGTATGATTTTGTTTTTCCCGGCAAATTCAAAATCCGTTCACCCCGCTATTTCTAAATTCATTCTCCTAAAATACAGATCCAATGAAGACGAAATTATTTACGACTACACTGCTTCTACTCATATTTCTGCAGGCTTATGGTGAGAAACTGCCCAAAGAAATCAAAGCGGATGCCTATTATAATACCTTTTCATTTCAAAAGGCGATTGACAAATATACGCAGATAGAGAGTCTGGATACGGAGGGCCAACGCCGGTTAGCCGATTGTTATCGCAAAGTACATAACTACCAGAAGGCGGAAGAGATGTATGCTAAAATCGTGCAATCCCCAGGAGTGACAAAAGAGGATCTCTTCAATTACATTCTGGCTTTGAGGCAAAATGGCAAATACACTGAGGCGAATAAACAGATGGATGAATTTGCCCGGAGCTATCCTGGTGATCAACGATCAATCAGCTATAAGGTAAGTAAAAAGGATTTTGAAAAAATGCTGACCGATCAGGGCTGTTTTACCGTTCGCAACCTTAACTTTAACGGACCTCAGGTTGATTTTGGACCAGCCTATTTCAATGGAAACATTGTTTTTGCATCCAGTAGAAGTAATAACCGGTTGACCAAAAGACTCTACAACTGGGATGATAAGCCCTATCTCAATTTGTTTGTTGCAAAGGTCGATTCGGGCCAGTTTGTTCAGCTGAAGAGTTTCAGCAAAAAGCTCAACAAGAAGTGGCACGAAGGGCCGGCTTCATTTAGCAACAAAGGACGTTTTATGGCCTTCACCCGCGATAACTATAACAATAAAAGCAAAGACGGTAGTGTAAACCTCCAGCTCTATTTCTCGGTTTTTGGCGGGGAAAAGTGGAGTGACCCTATCTCTTTCAAACTGAACAGTCCGGAATATTCGATTGGTCACCCTTCATTGACCGAAGACGGTAAAACACTCTATTTTGCCAGTGATATGCCCGGTGGATTTGGTGGTGTTGACTTGTACCGGATCCAACGGTTACCTTCCGGAGAATGGGGGGAGCCCGAAAACCTGGGTAAAGGGATAAATACGGAAGGGGATGAGATGTTTCCATTCTACCATGAATCGGATCAAACCTTGTTTTTCTCTTCCAATGGTCATGCCGGATTAGGTGGCCTGGATATTTTTACAACCTGTTTCGAAAAAGGGAAATGGTCAAAAGTGAAGAACCTGGGTGTGCCGGTTAATGGCAAAGATGATGACTTTGCATTGATTGTCGATCCACAGCTAAAGAGCGGTTATTTCTCCTCAAACCGTCAGGAAGGCAAAGGTGATGACGATATATATTCCTTTGCGGTACTGAAACCGTTCAATGAGAAGTTTAAAGCAGAGTCACTCAGATTATATGTTTTGAATAAACAGAATGGGCATCCTATTCAGAATGCAACGATTATTTTCTGCGACAACACGCATCTGACTTCGGCTGAAAATGGTTTAGTTAGCAGAGGTGTTCCGGAGATGGAATCTTGCGCTATTAAGGCAGAGGCATTCGGATATAGTACTTCAGGTAAAAATCTGGATCTTCGGAATGAGGAAGAGAAAGCCGTTCTGACTGATACGCTTTGGCTCGAACTTGACCGAAAGTTCGTTTTACACAATATCAACTATGACTTTGACAAATGGGACATTCTACCCGAATCGGCTGTCGAGTTGGATAAACTGGTTGCTTTAATGAATGCAAATCAGGAGATCAAGGTGGAACTTGGCTCGCACACCGATAGCCGCGGTTCTGCTGAATATAACCATAAACTGTCTCAGCTTCGAGCCGAATCAGTGAAGAAATATCTGGTATCGAAAGGCATTGACGAAAAACGGATTAAGGCAATCGGTTACGGTGAATCACAATTGCTAAACCGTTGTGCCGACGGAGTGGATTGTACTCCTGAAGAACACCGAGAAAACCGTCGTACCGAAGTCTTTATTCCCGGCTTAGGTAAAGGTGAAAATATTAAACAGCAAAAAGGAGACTATTCCGATGGTACCCAAAACCATAAAAAAGAATATAGTTCAAAGAAGGCGCATGGATCCATCTTTGATAAGAAAGTAAAATAAGAGCGCTATTGTTTCTTTCCGGGGCTCGCCTGAATATCTGATTCGGGCGAGCCCTTTTTTATATTACAAGCTCATTGTTACATTACATTTAAAGAAGAAATAGAAACGGGCTACCGCGATGGCTGCCCGTTTTATTTTTGTCCTTTGTGGAATGAACAAGTTTTAATGTTCTGGCATCATAATTCATCGCTGTCGGAACAAGTACCTGTTTTGAGCAAATGATAAACAACGTAATCACTGCGAATAGGAGTGTAGTCACTACACAGCACATGGCTGAGTTTTCATAGTGGATTATTATCGGAACGTTTAACTATGTAGTCGTATTAAGTCACTATCTTACCCGAACAGTCATGACTATTGAAGCTTCGAAGCACATTATTGATTCAACAGTCATGACTATTAGACCTTCAAGCCACTATGTTCGTTGAACAGTCATGACTGTTCATCCTTCAAAGTACTACGAAGCTCCAATAGTCATGACTGTTGGAGCTTCAATATGCTTTGTAGCTTCTATGAAGTTCTATGTAGTCGCTTCGGGTTGGCTTGTAGTGGTAAGAAAGTACTTTGTAGGTATTCAGATGCGCTTTGTAGAAGTAATAAGGCTCTTTGTTTGGCAAACGACGTGAAGTGTAAGTCCATTAAACCAAACGCAAATGATATCGGTTAACTATGAAATTGTTACGATATTGATCAATGATTGATGGTTAGTGTTTGTTTTTATTGGATTTGGGTGTAATATTCTGTATTTAAGCTGATTGTACATAATGTAACCCTCCCTGATTGTTGTTTGTTCCCTTTTTAGTTATCAAAATCACCCCTTTTTGGAAACATTCAGACGGTTATTATTACAAAACACATAGCAATCAGAAACATTTAAATACCCCCTTCGGAGGATTCCGACTATAATTTTGCTGATGTAAAACAAATTCGTTTACCGATGAAACGAGCATACGTTAGAATTTGTTGTAATAACATCGTATGTGAGTTAAATGTGGAGCCTAATTAATAATCTAATTGTCACATGAAAAAACTGATGATCTGTGTGTGTGCTTTTGCGACACTCCTGAATGGGGCGTATGCGAAAAACTATACATCTATCCGGAACGGCATAATTGTCAATCTTACTCCCAAATCTACAGCCTCAGCTAAGACTCTTCGTCTTGAAGTGGTCAATGATAATATCGTACACGTGAGTGCGGTACCCGGCAATCAATTCCCAAAGGAAAAGAGCCTGATTATCCGTGACGAGGTAGTTATCAAACCGGCTACATTTCAAATCGAGGACAACGGTAACCTGATTACCCTTTCCACTTCTTCAATGAAAGCGCAGGTAAACAGACTGACCGGAGAGATAAAATTCCTCGACAAAAGCGGAAAGATTATCCTTCAGGAAAATAAAGGTGGAGGTAAATCATTCAAAAGCATGCAGGTGGATGGCGTGAAGGGCTATGGTATCCGCCAGGTGTTTGAGTCACCGGCAGATGAAGCCTTCTACGGATTGGGACAGCATCAGGCTGATGAGATCAACTACAAAGGCAAAAACGAAATTCTATACCAATACAATACGAAGGTTTCGATTCCTTTCATCGTTTCCAATAAAAACTACGGTATCCTTTGGGACAACTACTCGGTGACCAAATTTGGAGATGTTCGTGACTATGCACAAATCAACCAGCTTAAACTATATGACCAGGAGGGAAAAGAGGGAGCGCTGACCGCTACTTATCTGGTGAACTCCGATCCTTCCAAAGTATTTGCGAAACGTCGCGAAGCTACTATTGACTACGAAAACCTGGAAACGGTAAAGAATTTCCCCGCGAAATTCCCATTCAACAATGCAAAGATTGTATGGGAAGGGCAAATCGAACCGTCTGAATCGGGTATTTTCCGCTTTATCACCTATTATGCAGGTTATACCAAAGTCTGGATCAACGGACAGTTGATGATGGACAAATGGCGTACGGCCTGGAATCCTAATTCTGCCAAATTCAATCTTCGCCTGGAAAAAGGCAAGCGCTATCCTGTGAAATTGGAATGGCAGCCCGATGGCGGAGTATCTTATATCAGCCTGAAAGCTCTGAGCCCCGTTTCTGATACAGAGCAACAAAAATTGTCGCTTTCATCGGAAATGGCTGACCAGATCGACTACTATTTTATCAAAGGCAAAAACGCTGATGAAGTAATCGGCGGTATGCGTCGTCTGACCGGTAAAGCGCAGGTAATGCCGAAATGGGCGATGGGTTTCTGGCAAAGCTTTGAGCGTTACAAAACGCAGGACGAACTGGTAAATACTGTGGCCGAATTCCGCAAACGTCACATTCCGTTGGATAACATTGTACAGGACTGGTCATACTGGAGCGTTGACCAATGGGGAAGCCACGATTTTGATCCCGCCCGTTTTACCAACCCGAAGAAGATGTTGGATGATATCCATGCCATGAATGCCAAGGTGATGATTTCCGTTTGGCCGAAGTTTTACAGCAATACAGAACATTATAAAGAGTTTGACGCGAAAGGCTGGATGTATCGCCGTGCCGTGCAGGATAGCGTTCGTGACTGGATAGGTGAGGGTTATATCGGTTCTTTCTACGATGCGTATGCTCCCGGTGCCCGTAAGCTTTTCTGGAACCAGATGAATGAACATCTCTTTTCAAAAGGAATTGACGCCTGGTGGATGGATGCTTCCGAACCCGATATCTTGTCAAATGCGAGCATTGAATACCGGAAGCAACTGATGAATCCGACAGCACTTGGTCCTTCTACCAAATATTTCAACACCTATGCATTGATGAATGCAAAGGCAATCTACCAAGGACAACGCTCGGTAAGTCCTAACCAACGTGTGTTTCTGTTGACCCGTTCCGGATTTGCCGGTTCTCAGGGTTATGCAGCGGCTACCTGGAGTGGTGATATCGGAACTTGTTGGGAAGATATGAAAGCACAGATCAGCGCCGGTATCAATTTTGCCCTTTCTGGTAACCCGTACTGGACAATGGATATTGGTGGATTCTCCGTGCAGAAACGTTTTGAAAAAGCTCAGGAGGGCAGCGAAGATATGAATGAATGGCGTGAGCTCAATACACGTTGGTTCCAGTTTGGAACATTTGCTCCATTATTCCGTGTACATGGACAAACGCCACGCAGAGAGATGTTCAACATGTCGCCCGAATCGCATCCGGCATATCAGTCGATGCTCTATTATGACAAACTGCGTTACAAACTGATGCCTTATATCTATAGCTTAACCGGAAAGGTTTATTTCAACGATTACACCATCATGCGTGGTTTGGTGATGGATTTTGGACAGGATGCTAAAGCACTGAATATTGGCGACCAGTTTATGTTTGGCCCATCGCTGCTGGTCAATCCGGTGTACCAATACAAAGCCCGCGAGCGTCAGCTTTACCTGCCGGCCAATACAGGATGGTATGATCTCTATTCAGGAAAATACCAGGCAGGCGGACAATCCATAATCGCAAATGCCCCGTTTGAACGGATGCCTATCTATGTAAAAGCGGGTTCGATCGTACCTTTTGGTCCGGAGATTGAATACACCTCTCAAAAGCCTGCGGATGTAATCAACTTGTATGTTTACGCCGGAGCTAACGGTTCGTTTGAGCTTTATGAAGATCAGGGCGAAAACTATGATTACGAAAAAGGCAAATATGCACTGATTCCTTTCAGCTACAACGATAAAACGAAAACATTGGAGATCGGCCAGCGCAAAGGAGTGTTTGATGGAATGCTGAACCAACGTACATTTAATGTTGTTTTCATTTCATCTGATAAACCAGTCGGACTGGATACCCCCGAAGCCATTGCAAAAACGATCACCTATACCGGAGAAAAAATTGAGGTGAAGCTTTAAATCTAATTTGTCGAATGAGGATTCATCCCCTCATTCCTTCCCTCCCTCAAAACCTTATTTTACAGTTAACCAAATTACAAATCAATTAAATCTTAGAACATGAAAAGAAAGATCAAAGAGTTCGTAAATGTAGCGTTCCTGATGGCTTTTCTACTGGCAAGTTGCATACAGGCTATGGCTGCAAATGCGCAAAACAGTAGAAAAATCAAAGGCGTTGTAGTCTCAGCGACAGACGGTCAGCCGTTGATAGGTGCAACAGTGCTGGTCAAAGGTACGAAAGAAGGTACTATTACCGATTTGGATGGTAAGTTTAATGTTACAGCAGGAGATAATGCCGTTCTGCAGGTCTCTTATGTTGGCTTCATTTCCCAGGATGTTTCGGTCGGAAATCAATCTTCTCTGAAAATTACCCTGAAAGAATCAGCTAAAACAATAGATGAAGTGGTGGTAGTTGGTTACGGTGTTCAGAAAAAGAAATTGGTGACAGGAGCTACTGTTCAGGTAAAAGGGGACGATATTGCAAAGATGAACACAACTAATCCCTTACAAGCACTTCAAGGTAAAACTCCAGGTGTGAATATCACTTCTACATCCGGTCAGCCTGGCTCAGAGGTGAAAGTGACTGTTCGCGGTTTGGGAACGATTGGAAAATCAGGCCCTTTATACATTATTGATGGTGTTGAGGGGGATATTACAACGTTAAATGCATCTGACATCCAGTCAATAGACGTTTTAAAGGATGCTGCTTCAGCTGCTATCTACGGTTCCCAGTCAGCTAATGGAGTTATCCTTGTAACTACCAAGCAAGGAGCTAAAGGAAAAGGGCAGGTGTCGTTTGACGCATATTATGGTGTTCAGAATGTTGCACGCAAAGTTCCATTGTTGACTGCGCAGGAATATAAAATCATCATGGATGAACAACAAATCAATTCAGGTCTTGATCCATTCAATTGGGCAGACAAAGGCGATCTTGCCGATACCGACTGGATTGGACAAATGATTAAAAAGGATGCCATAACCCAAAATTACTCCCTGAATATAAATGGAGGCTCTGAAACGTCAATTTACTCCGTGTCATTAGGTTATAATT
>JAUZOF010000122.1 GCA_030706585.1 Bacteroidota bacterium | reverse complement strand
TGATGGATGATGAAATACTGAAGCTGTACTACATTTATCGTAAAACTCTTTCCATAAATCTGTAGTTGGTTCAGAAAAAACCTCTTCCCAGGACGTTATCCAATGCCATTTGATATTCTCCATGAACCTTAGAGTATTAGTTCCACAACTTCGAACTTCCATTTATTGGATGCCAGAAACGCTTTGGGTAAATCCCCTATCCAGGGAACTCCATCCGCATCTTTCTCTTTTAGATATAAATCTATGAGTTTCAGCTTCTCGCCTTTCACTTCTGTAACCGGCAACAAGCTATAATGCCGTTTATCCATTCTCAAAATATTCATAATCGACTGCTGATACCATGCCCAAACCCAGAATCCAAACAATTTGCAGCGATTATCTTTACTAAGGCGACGTGCCAGGTCAAATGCCGCTACATGATCAAAAGGCCAGTAATCAGCCTCATGTGTTACAAGAATAGTATTTATCTGATTCTCTCTGATAAACTCAGACAAAATGGAATAGGAATTTCTGTTAACCTGATCGGTTGATAGTTCCAAAGGACCAAGTTCACGAAGACAACCATCTGGTAAATGAAGGCGTTTTACGTTCTGGTGAATGATTTTCAGCCTGTTTAGTGCCAACTTTGAAGCTTCAATCCGGTTATGTTTGACTTCATGCGCCGGAATATGAGATCGGCTATGTTCTCCATCTGTCAGAAAACAAATAAATATATTCTCCATCATATCAAAGACTTCCTCTTTATGAAAAAGTTCCCGATATCGTAATAAATACCCTCCCAGTCCAAATATTTCATCATCAGGATGAGGTGCGATAATCAAAATACGGGCATCCGGGGAAAACAGTTGGCTTGTAACCTCGGTATTCTCTTTTACAGGACGCATGATACGCCTTTTAATCCAAAGGGATATTAAACGAAGAAACTGTTCCAGATATAACCTAATCATATTCAAAAGTGTAAATTCAACCAAGCAAATAGGCTGTTTGATAAAAACGGAGATATTCCTCCGCCGTATGGCGCCAATTGTAATGAGCGGCATGTATCAGAGACAGATGCCCCAGGGTTTTTCGGTCAATTTTTCCAGACTCGAAATCTTTCATACATTGAGCCATCTCTTCCGGATCATCAGGATCTACATAAATAGCGACTTCACCTCCGGCCTCTTTCAACGAACTGTTGTCACAGGTAACCACCGGAGTTCCACAAGCCATCGACTCAAGCACGGGCAATCCGAATCCTTCATATTTTGAGGGGAAAAACGATGCCGTTGCCCCGTTGTATAAATGCCGGAGCAGCTGGTCATCTACATTATACAGAATACGAATCCGTCCTGTACTGATCTCAGGAGCAAATTCTTCGAGATAATCCTTCGGAGGATTATTCCACGCTAATACCAGATCATGGTCTGCATTTTTATCCTGCAAATAGATACGAAACGCATTCATCAGGCCAATCGTATTTTTTCGTCCGATATCACAGGAAATCATCACAAAATATGGCCTGAATAAGCCTCTTTCCTCGAGCTTTCGGTGCATTTCTACCGGATTTCTTTCCGGATGGAAAACGATATGTGACACCCCCCATGGTATGACCGTAATTTTTTCAGGGGGAATATTCATATAATTTACAATGTCACTTTTTGATGAATTAGAACAAGTTACAATCGCCCTGCACTTTCGGGCCAGTTTGGGACACATTTCCCGTGCCTGATCATGTCCCAGAAATGCTTCCGGATAACTAAAAAACATAGCATCATGTATGGTCAACACCGTTTTGGAAGGATTAGAAACCTGATCATAATTATGGGGCAAATGATATAAATCATATTTATAAAAATACTCCTTGATCCTGAATTTATTAACCCAATCCTTCATAAGACCGCTGCCCGGAAGTGGAAAATAGAGATGCTCGAAAGGAAGTCGGTATTGATCAATACCGCTATCAGGCAATCGCTGGGTAAATAGGCGTAAATCTATGGGCAAATGCTTCATTTTCTGGAAAGCAAGCAATAATTCAAGCGTAGTCCTCCCAATACCAGACAAATATTTCCGGCCGGTTGGTACCACGATCGAATTGACATCCATCAATATTTTTATTTGGCCCATGATAAATCGAGTTATAATAATCCATTTACAATAAAAATCCCGTTAATGCTTTTAATTAAAACACTATTTGAACGATTTCGTTTTTGAAGAAAAGAATCCAATCAAATTGGCATTGATTTGTTATTCCTCCCGAAAAGCTTTTGGTAAACTTCCAATGCTATGGTTTTCTTAAAAAAGAGCACAAATGATAAGGCATTCAACTGGTTAAAGTTGTTCTTTAATATCGGAAGTAAGTCTAAAACCGAACCCAGTACTTTAGCATACCCCCATTTTCCTGCACATGAAAGCCGGTGAAACCGCATAAAATATGCCTGAAGTATGGCATCGGAAAAAGATCCGGATTGTTTGCAATGACAAAAGATTGCATAGTATAAACGCCCAAATTCAATTCTTTCCACTCGGGTAAACGGATGAAAGTCATACAACAACGTTTGAAGAAGCTCTAACTGAACCGGTTCTGTTTCAATCTGTAATTCTTGCAAATGCTTTTCGATTGCTCTTATGGCAAGGAAGGATTGTTCTTTATAATGACGGGTGGTAATATTTTCCGGTGAATAGCGATAAGCAATCAGGACTTCCGGAATATTGGCTATTTCTACTGACCGTGAAGCCCGCTGAAATAGCTCGAAGTCTTCAACGTAAGTAAAAGCCTTATCGTAATACAAAGAATTTTGGGTAATTGCCACACTTCGCATCATTGCGCTTGACTGCACCATGGCGCTTTCAAACAGCAGCCTGGTTATAATCTCTTCTGATTTCAATGGAAGTATGATATCAAACAGCTTGTTGCCATGCTCATCAATCGCATCAGCATAACTCCCTACAATGGCTATGTCTGGATGTTTTTCCAGAAAATCCACCTGTTTCTCAAATCGCCGGGGATAAGAAATATCATCTGCATCAAGCACGGCCAGATATTCTCCCTGCGCATATTGAATGGCCAGATTGCGGGATTCTGCTGCTCCGGAATTGATCTTCTTTTCTATGATTTTGATTCTGGGATCATTAAACGAACGAAGAATTTCAATGCTATCATCGGTGGAACAATCATCAACAGCCACGAGTTCCCAATCAGTCATAGTCTGATTAATAACACTTTCAACAGTCGGTTTTAGAAATTTACCGGCGTTGAATACGGCCATAATGACGCTTACTTTCATGATACGGCTTATTTTTTCATTCTTAATAAATAAAGGCTCCTACTTTTTTTGACCGTGAACGAAATCCAGATATTTTCCCAAAATCAATAATCAGGTCACATATAACGATAGTAATTACAATCGTCCGGTAGAGTACTCCTTTCAGTTTCCCCCTGACGGGTTCATTCCATATCTCTTTGATCAATCGCTGAATTTCGCTTTTTGCTGAACAACAAGGATTGGCAAGATAAGTCCTCAATTTCAGCCTGAAACGACGGATCAGATACACCAGATGTCCCTTTGGGAAATTTACCTCCTGACGGGTTTCATGGAATGCGACCTGATCCATTGCCACACATATCCTGTATTTAAAATACAACACCCGGTCACAAAAGTTATCATCTTCCCCATAATGGTAAAAGAGAGGAGAAAACAGCCCCACTTTTTTCACAACTGCAATGGGGATCAACCAAATAGCTGCATCAACAAAATCCACCGGTTGAAGGTTATCTGCAGCCGGATATTTTGATATACCGGCATTCAGGAACATCGTAAAATAGCGTTCCGGAATACCCGGAGCATAATCCTGAACAGGGGACAGAATACCGATATCCGGATTTCCGGAGGCTATCTCTACCAGTTTTTCCAATGTATCCGATTCGATATAAGCATCCTGATTCAAGAGAAATACATAGTCGGCATTTTCCCTCAAAGCCAATCTTATTCCAATATTATTTGCGGCACCAAATCCGAGATTTCTACTTTGTGGAATATGCTCTACATCCTGAAAATTTGTTTTTATCAAATTCACCGTTTCGTCCGAAGAGGCATTGTCTATGACGATCACCTTTGACTTTAAGGTACTGTCACGCAGGCTTTGCAAACATCTGGCAATGCAATGCTCTCCGTTATAGGTAACTACGATAGAACAGACTTTCATAACCCGACAAATTATATGTTACCTTGAATTGATGGCGTATTTACGGTACACATTCATTAAATCACTAACATGCTTCTGCAAAGGGATAACCCGTTTACCTGAAGCGATAATCATTTTCTCAAGCAACTCCCGGTTATTGACGCATTCAGTCATCGCTTTCACCAGTTCATCTACCCGGTTCGGAGAAATCAACCAACCATTTTCCCCCTCCCTAATCTGCATTTCGGCTCCACCGCATCGTGTGGATATGACGGGCTTACCCAGCATCTGTGCTTCTGCAATATCCAATCCGAAAACTTCCAGGAAAATAGCCGGATGTACCAAGACATCAAAACCCGCTATTAACCGCAATGTATCTTCCCGTGAGAGTTTTCCGTGATAGACAATATTTGCTAACGGACCTTGTTTATGCGTTTCACCCGGTTCTGCAATTCTGAATTTATTCTTCAGATCGCCCCAATATCTCTTTTCATTGGACGTTACAGCACCACCAATTATATGCAACTCAACTTTACAGGGAAGTTTTTTCTTTGAAAAATGAGTAAATGCATCCAGCATAATATGTACCCCCTTTTCCCGGCATAGACGACCTACAAAGAAGAACCGGAGTACCTCCCTGACGGATATTTCATCTCCCGTTTTTTCAAGTAAAGGAATACCGTGGGGAATCACCGTTACTTTAGATGAGCGCGCGCCATTGCGAATCATACTCGAAGCTATGGCATGAGATGGGGCAATCAGCAAAGTTGCATTCTCCCTGATGACCTGCCACTCTTTGATTTTCCTCGTTATATCGTAAGAAGCTTTTCCTATTGGTGTCAGAAAAGGAACAAACGGCATTAAAGAAAGTCTTTTACCGACTGCAACTTTTAGATTCGTGGGAATCATTTTCAGGAATGGCCACCAGGTTATCCCAGTCCTGATATTTCGTAATACACAAGGCAGACAAGTCTTTACGTTGGCCGGAAGTCTGCAAATCTCATCCTCATGAGTTAGTAACGCTCCTTGCGGGCATAAAATACCACCGTGATGAGCGGTGATCACACACGGGATCCGCATCTCATGGCAGGTTTGAGCAAAAAGCATCTTAAAACCGTGTGCGTGTACAATATCCGGCTCCACTTCTTCCAAAAGTACTTTCAACTGTTTTTTAGTCAGGCCGGGACTTAAAACCCGGTAAACCGGTACCCCATTATAGTTTCTGACAAACTCGCTTTTTTTCACCGAGGGAATATTCGATTTGTTTTCCGCTAAAGAAAACACCACCACATTCTTCCCCTGGCTTATCAATTCATTCACCAGATTTCGTACATAAACCTGGCCGCCGCCATAATCAGAGAAGAAATCTTCACTGGCCACCAATGCTATTTTCATAACTGCACTAATTATCTGATAAATTCAAATTACATATTTCACAACCTGAGCCTTAACCCATTGTCGAAAAGGAAGATGATACCCCCTTTTTGCCGATTCGGAAAGTGCTTTTAATATATAAGTTCGATCCTTTCGTTCGAACGCATCTTTAAAGAAAAAGTATAACTCCTTCTGTATCCAGATATCAATGGCATATCGGGGAAGCTTATATTTGTCAATCAGATAAAGTCCGATTAGAAAAAAACCAAATCTGAATTTCACCTGTTTGATCTTGTCTTTTGCTGCTGAAATAGAATCATGAAAACCTATCACAGTGGTATCTTCATCAATAAAAACAAATTTGCCCCGTAAACACATCTCCTGAAATAACTGAAAATCCTGCGTGGAAAATTCCGGGTTTGAGAAAAGGTACTCGTCCGCTGCCAGGATGTCTGCCATAATTTCCCGGCGATAACAAGCTGTTGATGTCTTTATCGGACGAAAACAGCCTTCAAACTCTGCAATAACGCCATCAATACCGGATTTCTTTTCCCTGATACAGACTCCATCGAAACGGATGTGATGGTCTTGTAAGCGACCTGATTCTATATCCAGCAATTTACAGTTTGTATGGACCAATACAACATCCGGTTGTGTTTCCAGAATCTCCACCTGCTTCCGGAGTTTATCATCGGTAATCCACCAATCATCGCCCTCCAGATAGGCTACGTATTTACCCCGGCAAACTTCTAAAGTCCTGATAAAGTTTTGGTTCAGACCGACATTCTCAGCCGAATTAATCAAACGGATTTGATCGGGATATTTACGATTATACTCTTCACAAATAGCCCTGGTATTATCAGTAGAGGCATCTTCTCCAATAACAATTTCAAAAGGGAAACCGGTCTTCTGCATCAAAGCACCATCCAGTGCCCGACGGATAAATGCCTCGTGGTTGTAGGTGACCAGCAACACACTGAGCAGAGGTCTGTTTTCCAAATTTGAATCTGTCATTATTATTTCAAAATGCGGGCTATAATCTGTTTCTGATACACTTCATCTTTCAGCTCGGGAAATGACTGTCGCTTTGCTGATGTTGCTTCGTTTACATATTTTCCATCAACGGATTGAACCGTTGTAGCACCTTTTTTATACCATTCATATTCAATATCCAGATGCCCCAGGTCAATTGCCTGAAATCCTTGTTTAGCCAAATCGTAGGTCAGGACTGTTGCTGTGGGTCCCAGGGCTATCAGCATCAACTTATGTTTCGGTTGCACCGAAGCGGTCTCCAGAATCCGGTCATAATGATCAAAGGCATCAAAATTGGGACAAACAATCCGTTCAATACTTTTGGTATTTGCAAACAGATCATTGCCAATGCCGGCTCTTGTGTATTCCCCCTCAATCAAAACGATTTCCCTCTCCTGCCACAAAAGCGGGAAGCGGCCGATTATTTGCGCAGCAACACTTTTATCCCTGATATTGAGGTAAGGTCTCGTCACTCCCGAATCATAATAGACCTTCTGAAAGTCAATCAAATTATAGACTGATTCCCGGTTATAGCCATAATAGACTCTCGCCCATTGCTGTGATGTATGTTGAAAGCGTTCCAGAGAGCCCATCGAATCGGGAATTCCCACCAGGATTGACTCATCATCCGATTTTATGATTTCAAGCAAACGGCTGGATAGCAAAGGATGATACGACTGAAACCGGATGGAATGTCCCTGCATAATGGAAAATTCGCCATCTCCGTAACGACAGATCGAGCATTTCCAGGCAATCAGCTTATCCAGAGTTTCCAATGCCGGAATTATCTTCGGAAAGACAATTTCCTGCTGACGAATAGAATCTGCGATTTCATATTTCAGGTTTCTTAGCCGGGCATCCATGTCGTACCTTTCCATGAGATATCTGGCAAAATAGGCCATAAACTCATCGATTCTCTCTTTGCATATTTTCCTGAAACCTTTCATACAGATTCTCCTTTCAATTTTTTCAATAACTGAAAAAGCCAAAATAGATTTGGGAAAACCAACGCTTTAAGAGTTATTATCCGAACCCTGTTCTTCACTGACAATCTGCCGCTTATAAAGTCACCCATTGACAACGGATACTGCTGAAATGCCCGGATTGAGCTCATTTGCTCCTCTTTGGAATAGTGATGAAGGGAATAAAGCTGCCACCAAATGATGTTTATCCAAAATTCAGCCCGTTCTTTTTTCAGAGATGAATAGTGGCGGGATTCGTCATATATCCGCATCATTGCATCCAACTGATCACGATGCTTTCCGTATGAAAGAATCGAATTAAGAATTGAGCCCGGCCTGTATCGGTAATAGTAAACCCCTGATTCAGAAACCACGACTTTCTTAATCTTCTTGGCAAGATCAGGCACAATGTACATATCTTCAAAACATTTCCCCTTGGGATAAGTTACTTTCCGAAATATCTCCCGCCGATAGATCTTATTCCATGCCGAGTAAATCAGCTGATCGTTTTTCCACCACAAAGCAAAGACATCATTCCCCTGAATAATGCGGGATTCCGGTTTACGCAAATATTGATGGTCACTTTGCCAGTCAAACATAACCGGAAATTGCACCATATCAAGAGCTGCATCCTCCGTGAAATAACCGACATTCAGCTCATAACAATCATTGGACAAACAATCATCTCCATCCAGAAACGTAATCAAATCCCCGGTAGCCCGGGCAATTCCTGCATTACGGGCATCACTAAGTCCTCCATTGGATTTATCAATGACAATAATCCTATTATCTTCTTTGTAACGACCGATAATCTCTCCAGTATTATCCGTACTTCCGTCATTGACCACAATAATCTCCAAATCACGGTAAGTCTGATTGACAACCGAATCAAGACATTCACCGATATACTCAGCGACATTGAAGGCGGGTATGATGACGGATAACTTCATGTTTTACTCTCTATTCGTTTGAAGAACTTATAGCATTTGACAATTCCTGAAACCAATGCTGCAACGAACTTTCTTAAGCCGGTCGTACGTTGTAAGAAAACCACACTTTCATACAACTCTGATTTTCTCAACATAAAAAAGGTCTGAAAATCATCCAATACCAATTCAGGGAATCGGGTTGGCAAAAATCGCTCCCGCTCTTTACGAATAAGCGATATACTATCTTTTTCTGAGCTTAAACCGGTTGCATCATAATTCGCAATTATCAGATCTACATAGAGATAAGAGCAGGCTTTAAAAACAACCTGATCCATCAAAAAAATCCAATCCGATATAAGACGGTACGATTCATCAAATTGTAAATCGTGAAAAAGATCTCTCCTATAGAAAATTGACTGTTGCACAATCGTTTGCTCATACAAGAATGCCATTGTGAGTTTCCCGGGATATCTGATCACACGATCTTCCGGTGTAACACAAACATTTCCGTAAAGGATAGATTGATCATGTTCTGTTTCGAAAACCTGCCACAAAGTATCTGACGCATATAACTGATCCCCTGAATTCAGGAAAAGCAGGTAATCACCCTGCGCCAACCGGATTCCTTTATTCATTGCATTATAGATTCCATCATCCGGTTCACTGACCCACTTGCTGATGTTATCCGGATATTGCTTTATGATCTTCAAACTATCATCAACCGAACCTCCGTCAATTATGATGTATTCAAAATTCTGGAAGGTCTGGCTAATAATGCTCAGAATGGTCTTTTGTAATCCATGTGCATTATTCAGATTTACTGTTATAACCGATAGTTTCATGAAGACATAATCTTTTATTCAAAACCCCACTTAAGATTATCTATTTATTCTTCCACGATTTAACCCATTCTATAATTGGATTTATGTCTTTCAAACGTGTTGTTCTGATCGCATTTTCTTTTGAACATTCTTCCATATTCTCTGTCAAAATGAGATAATTCTCTTCAGTTTTAAACCTTAATCCCAAAATTGAGAAAATTGACAAATCATGGCGATGATTGATATAACCTTCAATCTGGATTGATTTTTCAGCAATTAACTCATCTGTAAACAGATATGGATTAAACAATGCTAAGCGATACCAATCATTGATCAGGGCATTGTAATAGGTTTTCTTTACAAAAAATGCCCCGGCAACCAATTGCGGTTCTTCCTGCCAGCTTCGATCAAAACCCAATGAATCAAAATATTCGGCAGCTCCTTTTTTGGTCCAATATTTGAGTAAAGGACTTTTATTTTCGTACCACCAGTTATAATTCTGATTTTTATATTGAAACAAAATG
>JAUZOF010000121.1 GCA_030706585.1 Bacteroidota bacterium | reverse complement strand
TTCACCACGCTGCTCGCGGTGTCGTAAAGGACAAAGCAAATCCCATTGCCATTGGCAGTAGTAGTCACGCCAGTCCAGGCCTGATTCCAGGTTACACCGGCATCTGTACTCTTCCAAAGCCCGTTAGCCCGGGTTCCACAATATAAAATATTACTATTGTGCGGATCCACGGCAAGACGTTCACCGTTACCCCGTCCACTCCCGTTTCCATGCACTTTAAACTTAGCGGTGAGGTCTGTATAGGTAAAAGTATTTCCTTTATCGGTGGACTTTAATATAGCTGACTTTCCTGAGCCAGTATAATTGGTTCCGCAGAGCAGGTAAACATTGTTTGCATTTTGCGGATCAAGCGCCAAGGCCTCCACTCCATAAAGGTCACCTTGTGAATCGTTAAGCCAGTCGAGCAATTGAACCCATTTATTGTTCGTGGCATCCCAGCGGTAGGCCCCGCCCACATCCGTACGGCAATACCTGTCGCCGGTTGTAGGATGGGTAATGAGTCCTGTTACAAATCCCCCCCCACCAATGGGGGCATTTTTGAATGTGTATTGAGCGTATGACTCAATAGCTGATAAAAAACTAACACATATCAATATTAAAGCCGCTATAAATCGAGGCAGCCTATTGAAATATCTGTAATTCTTAGCTTCTGTTTTCATGTTTATCAATTTTAACTAATAATGGCTTTTAAATTTACACTCAGAAAAAGACTATTTTTTCGTTCCGAATCGAATTACCGTCAGCGAATTTCCCGGGAAAGTTCGCTTGCAACCAGTTCCCGTCAATTTCACATCTTCTGTTTTCGGATAAACTTTCTTCGGATTTTCCAATGTATTCTCGTCCAGCGGAGTGGCTGAAGTCAAAACAATGGCTTTTGCTTTTCCGGTAAAAGCTTTCTCAGCTTTTAAATCAATTTCGGTTTTTATCGATTTCGCAGAAGCATTAACCACTTTGAGAATAACATCGCCGGATTTATCATCTTTCACAGCACTCATAATCAGGCTTTTCACAGCAAGGTTTTTATCTGAAATTTCCTGTACCAGCTTTCCGTCAAGATATGCTCTCACTTCTTTTCCTTTGATTTCAATTTTTACATCGTACCATTGTTCCGTTTTAGCTTCAGCTTTCATTTCTGCAGTTGCCATGCCCATTTCGAGGTGCATAACAGAATTACTCCAACCGCCTACTTCGAAACGGTTATGGTCATCATTCTTTTTATTGTGGAAGTATATCTGGAATCCGTTCTCACCTGAAATTTTACGAGCCTTCAGATTGATCGTACAATCCTTCCACGTAGAATCGCCCATAAAAACACTTACACCCTGCTCTATTGCCGACTGTTTGAGTATTCCATCCTTTACACTCCATTGGCCTTTCCCGGTTTGTCGCCAGTTATTGTCAACTTTTGTAAAATCTGGTTTAAACAGAATTTTTCCGTCAGGAGCTGTAACCACCACATCTTTAAATTCGGCCGAAGTCATCCAGGTTCCAAAACCTATACCTCCCATGCTTGGTGCTGTTTCTATTACCGGATTATTTTCTACTGTGAATGGCAACACATTAGTTCCCTGATTATTGGAAAACATTTGCTGCACATAATAGCTTGGCAAACCGAACCAACGGTAGCTATCGAAATTGATAAGATTGATTGGCCAGGCTTTGTGATTGGTATTACACAATAATGGTGCATAAGCCGCCATCTCAACAATGTCAGAATTTCGTTCCATTCCTGTCATCCAGGCAGCTTCGCCAATTGCGCCGCGAAGGTTACCGTTTCCAGTACCAGAGGTAACCGCATATTCACCAACAAAAATTTTAGAATCGTTGCGATTGTATCTATCGTATTTGTTTGAGTTCCAGATAAACCAGTCGGGATTATTATAGTAATGCTCGTCAATCAATTCAGGCTTCGGCTCATTGGGGTGACCGCCTGCCCATTCGTTAGCAACAAGTTTCATGTACGGATATTTTGCCTGAATGGCTTTTACAAACAACGGCCAACGTTCATTGTAAGACGTCCCTCCGTTTTCGTTCCCTATTTCCATGTATTTCAGGTTGAATGGTTCCGGGTGTCCGTTTTTTGCCCTAATCCCACCCCAAACCGAAGTTACCGGTCCGTTGGCATATTCGATGGCATCCAGAGCATCCTGCACCCATTGCCCCATTTGGTCCATCGGAATTACTTCACTGTGCGACATACCCACATTGATGCAGTAAAGAGGCTCAGCTCCCAAATCCTCGGCCAGTTGAAGGTATTCGTGAAATCCAAGTCCGTTAGTGGCATTGTAACCCCAAAAGTTCCAAAGTGGAGAACGTGTATCAATGTTGCCAATGGTGTTTTTCCAATGGTTCATTTGTTTCATTTCATTACCTTCCACCCAGCAACCGCCCGGGAAACGAAAAAGTTTTGGGTGAATAGCGTCTAATGCCTCGGCAAGGTCGGTGCGCATTCCATGGTTTTTCCATGTTTTATCAGGCATCAGTGAAACCATATCCAGAAATAGTTTTCCGTTGCCTTCACCTGAAATTTCCAAACTTGCCTTTGGATCGCCTGAGCTTATTTTCAGATTTGCAGTGTAATACCCCCAGTTGTCCGTGATTCCTTTAATCTCGCCAGCAGATATTTCGTTGTCTTTCGCATCCAAAATTCTTACTTTTAACGGCGAAGAAAAGCCATCAATGGCACGAGCTGCCAACTTTAGCGTATAACTTCCACCCTGCTCCATATTCATGCCCCAGTAGCCTGAATTCTCCAGTTTGAAAGAACCCGCTGCTGTTATTAGTAATGACTTCCGGTTAAACGGATTTAAGGGTGGAATCTGTGGCTTCGCATAAATTTCAGCATTGCTTATCTTCGCAACGCTTTTGCCTTGAATACTACTAAACTTCCAGTTTTGAAGCGTGTCGGCATCTTCAAACGAACGGTTTCTGACCATTTCGGGATACAACCCGCCATCGGCCGAAAGGTTAATATCCTCGAAGAAAATGCCGAACAAGGTGGGCGAAATTGCATGTCCCGGTTTGTTTACGTCAACAGTAATTTTTGTTTGCGCCTGAATGGTACTAACCATTATCAAAAGCAACAGGATTAATTTAGGTATAGAGATTTTTTTCCAATTCATATTTGATATTTTTCCTTATTTGACTTTTTATGATTCAGCACAAATTCATACTTAATATTGTTCTATCCGACTCCACCTTGAATTTCTGCAGAATAATTACCAATACCTAGTTCTGAACGTACTGAATTTAAGGCTACCTCCACCTAGTCAATAACAATTTTAATATTACCAGTTTGATTATTATTTAGCTTTAAAAAATACACTCCTTTCTGTAGTTTCGGATTGAAATTGATGTGATTAGTCAAATCAAATTTTCTGCTATAAACTTGTTTTCCGGCACAATCAAAAATAGCCAAATTACTAATCCCGAATATATCACTCTTAATATTCAATTCTCCATTGGTGGGATTTGGATAAATACTTAGTCCGTTATCCAAAACATTTTCTATTCCTGTTGTCTTGACTTTCTCAAAATTAATCCAATTCAATTGAAACCCACCCGAGGTTGCAAGCAATTTAAGGGTATGTCTTCCAGCCTTTAAAGGGATGTCCGTTGTTGCCGATTTATATAAACCGCCCGTACCCGGTAAAGATATTGAGCCAACTGGCTTCTCGTCAAGCAATACAGCTACTGCCCCATTCGAAACTGATGAAGTATAACGGAAGGTTGCTTTATAAATACTATCCGAGGGCACATTCACCAAATATTCCATAAAATCATCGGTATCGATATTCGTCACATCCGAAACGCCATCAATATCGGCAGTAGCTGTAGGAAGTACCCATAATTGGTATGAATACGATTCTGCTTCAATTTTGCCGGGTACGTTATACACTACCGGATTAAAAGCTTTCACAGCTGGATCTCCCATTCCTGTGGGGAGAACATCAACATTTGAAATATATATTTTGTCAAGGCGGGCTCCCTCTTCACCGTTAGCAATAGCCAAAGTATGATGTCCGGCTTTAAGATTATAGCTTTTTACCTTCACCCATGTCCACGCACCTTTTGGCAAACCATTTACATATTCAAATGAGCCATCGTCCATTTTAAACCAGTATGAATCAGATTTTAGTGTAGCGCAATACACCCGCGCATAAACATAAAAAGTGGTATCTGTTTTTGCAGTAAAATCAAAATAAATTGCATTTGTACTATCCGTTGATGCCGCGGTAGTGTTATTCGTACCGGGTTTAATTGTCACATATGTGTTATTAGAAGCGGTTTTATCAGTAACCATATTCCAGTTTGCACCCAATTTCGAACATTCAGGTTCATAATAATAGTTCTCAGGCTCAAAAACCTTAGCTCCAACTCCCATGAACGAAAGCATTTTTGCGGCGTATCTTATGCCAAGTTTTCGGTAACCGTCCGAGGTAAAGTGTCCCCAATCTCCGGTCAATCCTTCGGCAGAAATTATATGTGCCGTAGGAACTATATTGGGAAGTTGCCTGATAATGGGATTCATATGCAAGAACATTCCGGTATACAATACCTCGCCTGATAAAAGCGGTACCGTATCGGCGCTCAATGAAAGTTCAGCCAACATATCGTTGTAAACTTTTTTTACATACAATGGCCAGTTTGTATTACCGGTATTAGCTTCTCCCTGATGCAATAGAATACCTTTTATTACTCCATCTTGTTGTGCTTGTTTGGCCAAATCCATCAGATGTTTAAGCGGATTCCCTCCGTACGCCTGTACTTTTGCCGCAAAAACAGCATCAGTTGGATTGAGATAACTCTGGTAAAGATCTTTATCAAACATCCTGATGTCGCACCCGCCAATTGCCACGTTGATAACCCCCACGGTAATACTGTCCGGAAGGTATTTCACCATCGTTCTTCCGAAATAATCGGCAGGCGAAAGACCTGAGGTACACTGACACAATGGAGGAATAGCCGTATACCACGTACCCTTATTCCGACCTGTACAATCCAAGGATTGAAGAACTTTAAAACGGCTATCTACCGTTTTGTCCTGAGTTTCGATAGCTCCCTGGCCTTCCATATTCGACTGCCCGAAACAGAGATAAATATGGAAGTTCGGGTTGCGTGAGAATGAATTTGCACTTAACAGGAGCAGTCCCGTTAGTAGGAGCATTTTTACATAGATTTTTTGCGTTTTCATAAAATATATTCTTTGGTACTTTAAAATTCAGTTTTAAATAAGCTATTGTTTTCCTACATATTCCATCACAAAACCGTATTTATACGGCTTATTCCCCGGAATGGTGTATTTATCCATGGTTTTAGCTCCCCAAGTATCATCACCGCCCACGCCGTGAATATTCAAATCGATATTCATGTTGATAAAGTCTCGTTTGGGCAATTCGTAGTCGTGGCGGGCAGGCTCCAGATCTTCCTCGGTATAAGGCCATGCACGGAAGCAAAGAGGTTGCAAGCCGGTCACCTTCACAGCGGCATTGTTTTGCGAGCTTAGCGTAAACCAACGCACATCGCAGCGGTTTCCGTTGTCTTGTGGCGCTGCATAAGGTGTAATAAAATTCTCAAGTTTTGAGCTGTATAGTCCAATAAACGAAGCCGTTTTACGGTCGGGGTAATTTTCGTATATACCACGTCCATACCAATTAATATTATCTAAATTACGAGGAACACGCATTCGCATACCAAACTTTGGAATGAAAGGAATGGTATCGCACAAAGGAGTATAAGAGGCCTCAACCTGCAATTGTCCATTACCATTTACCTTATAATTCAGCACATAGTCGGCTCCAATGGTTGGCAAATTCATATTGAATTTCACGACAACCTGATTATCTTGTTTCGTCACTTCCACATTCTTGACAATCCTGCTTTCGGCTGCTTTTTTCCACTTTCCAACTTCCGCTGTATAACCACTTGCTTTCTGGTTGTCGTTGGGTGTTTTCCAGAAATAGGGTTCTAATTGACTTTTCAGCAATTCCTGCTGATTGGCTTTCCAGCTTACCAATGCGCCGGTAGATTTATTCAGAACAAAAGCAAAACTATCTGTTTTTAGCGTTAATTGTGAGGTTGTTTCTGCTACCGTAACTTTTTTTGCTATCGAAGGAATGCCGAAAAAAACTGTTGGTTTAATCACAAACTGTTCGCGAGCAACACAATACCCATTATCAGCCCATAATGCTGCGCTTTTAAGACGCGCGTAAATAGCCAGATTAAGTTCAGCCGACTCAGTATTGGCAAAATGGGGCAATGGAATACTCACTACCGACGTTGTTCGTGGCAAATTATCGCATTGGAACGTTCCTCTTTGCACCGACTTTCCGTTCAGGGTGTATTCATATTCAAAATCAAGGTTTTGCAACGATAGGAAATCATAATGATTGGTAACTTCGATTTTCATTTCCTTTTCATTCAACAACTTAAAAAGTACTGGTTGATACACCTTCTGTACTTCATAATATTGCGGATTTATCTTTCTGTCGGTAGTAACCAGCCCTCTCATCACCACATTTCCATCATTGGGTCTGTCGCCAAAATCTCCACCATAGGCCCAAAACTCATTCTCTTTTAATTCCAGTTCATCGGGGCTCGTAATCAGTTTAAGATTTGAACCATCTTTGGGTTTGGGTAGCCCATGCTCATCCCACTCCCATATAGCCGCACCTGCAATACTTGAATCAGCGTATATCACATCCCAGTATTCCTGTAGGTTTCCGCCCGAATTGCCTTGTACGTGGGAATATTCGCGCATAACCACCGGTTTATCTTTGATTCTTTCCGCTAATTTTTTGAAATCGTCCGGATGCAGATAACTATCGTCATAAAGATCAGATATTTCACGATGCGTATCCGAGAAAACCAAACGGGTAGGATCCAACTTGCGGATAGTATCTGCCATAGCTTTCATATTCTGCCCTTTACCACCTTCGTTGCCCAGCGACCAGAAAATGACGCACGCGTGGTTTTTATCCCGTCCAACCAACGCAGTAGCCCGTTCAAGGTGTGCATTTTTCCAGACAGGATCTTCGCCAAGCTCTTTATTACCAAGACCATAAGCATGAGATTCCTGATTGGCCTCGTCCATCACATAAAAACCATATTTGTCGCAAAGTTCGTAAAACATCGGATCGTTGGGATAGTGCGAAGTACGAATCCAATTGATATTGGCCTGTTTCATCAACTCCATATCGCGGATAAGAAACTGACGGCTCATGTGCTTGCCGGAACGCGGATGCTGCTCGTGGCGGTTGATACCTCTCAATTTAACGGCTTTGCCATTGATGTAAAACACTTCGCCCCGCACCTCAATTTTGCGGACACCAAAATAGCATTCGGCATTATCCACGATCTCATTCTTCTTGTTTTTCAACTTCAGAACAAGATGATACAAATCAGGTGTCTCGGCCGACCAAAGCTTTGGCTGTTTAATCATCGAGTTGATCGCAAACGATACCTCTTTTGATTTAGAAACCGGCACTTTTACGGCTACCGGAATATCGATATACTCGCCTGATTTTGAATAACCGGTTATTTCCGCTTCAACCTTCAAGCCGGCAATACTCTGCAACTGACGGTTATCTAAACTCAAATCGATAGATACGTTGGCATTCGCATACGTTTTATCCGGAATTGCTTTTATAAAATAATCGCCGATAAAAACCTTTGGACGAGCTATCAGATCCACATCGCGGAATATTCCACCCAAACGCCAAATATCCTGATCTTCCATGTAGCTGCCGTCGGAATATTTGTACACTTCCACCGCCAGTTTATTTTCACCTTTATGAATGTAGCGCGTAATATCAAACTCGGCTGGCGACATGGAATTTTCGCTGTAACCCACTTTTTGTCCGTTGACCCAAACATACATGGCAGATTGCACGCCTCCAAAGTTCAGAAACACTTGTTTATCAGTCCAGTTGGAAGGAATAATAAAGCTTGCGAGGTAGCTGCCTACCGGATTCCGCTCTTTGTAAGTAGTGAAACTCTTATCTGGCTCGCCCATTACCCGGGGAATATCTCTTTTGAACGGATAAGCCACATTGGTGTAAATGGGCGTTCCAAATCCCTGAAGTTCCCAATTGCCGGGCACTAAAACATTGTCCCACTTGTCGGCAGAAAAACCTTCGGCAGAAAAATCAACGGGTCGCGATTGCGGGTTAGCCGACCAGTGGAATTTCCACAGGCCATTGAGCGACTGAATAGCTGAATTATTACGTTTTTCTTCCGCCAAAAACGTGTAGGCATGAGGCTTTTCCTTATTCAGCCCATTCACTTGTGGGTTTTCCCAATCGTTTACTGTTTGGGCTTCAACTTTGAAGAGTGATAATAAGACTGTAAGAGCAATTAAATATGATTTCATTACAGATATTTGACAATTAATTTGCATTGATTTAAAATTCCACATAAAATTCGATTCATTTTGCCTGACATCAACGCACCGGACTTATCCGATACAGTCCGGCTCCGTGTTGTGGCAATTCGCGCCCAAAACTTCCATTAAAAGTTCCAAGGTCTTTATGACTCCACAAGTCGCGTACTTTGGCTTTGCCTTTTATTCCAATGGCTTCAAAGTTTACTTTTACATTGGCCTGATTGGCATTGTTGAAATCAACATTCTCACCTTTGCTTTGCGCATTGAAAAGAGCCACATATTTGTCTTTACTGTTAGGCACATCGGCCGTCCACACAATCAGATTTTTATCGCGCGACACCTGACGATTGTTTATGCTGTGCTGGTTTACCTTGAGCATTTCAGGGTTGGTGAGTATCTTTTTCGTGAAATCGTCGAGCTTGGTCATGTCTCCGCCAAGAATAAGCGGCGAACGACCGATAGCCCAGAGGCTCATCAGCGTATATTGCTCATCTTTAGTGAAATTGGTAGGGCGTTTAAACTCAACAATCCCAATGGGAAGCATATCGGCATCGGGGAAATGACCTGCTCCACGAAATGGTGTCCACACATCCAGACGCTCAAACATGGCCTGCAACAATTCCCAACGATCCCAAAAATCGTCGGTAATGCGCCACATATTGGCATGATTCATAACATGTTCGCCCATCTTAACCGGCGTTGCACCCGGCGACAAACTCAAGATGATCGGACGACCAGTTTTATCAATCGCCTTACGAAGAGCCTCAATCTCGGCCTGTTGCACATTGTCGTATGGTCGTGCAATATCGTCGCACTTGATAAAATCCACTCCCCAGTCGGCATACATCTGCACAATGGAGTTGTAGTAAGCCTGACCTTCCGGCTTCGTTGCATCAACTCCATACATATCGGGGTTCCAGAAGCAGGTAGAGCTTTTAATGGCAATATCCTTAGCCTTGGCATTTGTACCAAATACAGGGGTATTCTTATCAACAGCCTGACGGGGAATTCCACGCATGATATGAATCCCGAATTTCAGTCCTTTGGAGTGCACGTAGTCCGCAAGGTGTTTAAAACCCTTACCATCAGCAGCCGAAGGGAATTTTTTCAGGCCGGGCGTTAAGCGACCGTATTCATCCATCGTGAGTACCGCATTGGGGTCGTAAGCATGACCTTTAGCTTCGGGCTCGTACCATTGAATATCCACTGTGAGATATTTGTACCCACTGGGCAAAAGGTATTTTGCCATGGCATCGGCCTGTTCTTTTATTTGCTGTTCGGTAACTGTAGTACCAAAGCAATCCCAACTGTTCCATCCAAGCGGTGGTGTGGGAGCCCATTGATGGTATTTTTTTGTTGTTTGTGCATTTGCAACGCTAAAGGCAACTGCCATGAGCAGAGCCCAAAGGACTGTAAGTTTGTGTTTCATTCTTGTTT
>JAUZOF010000120.1 GCA_030706585.1 Bacteroidota bacterium | reverse complement strand
GACATCGCTACAGGTGTTCTGACTTATACCGGAGTTTCAACCTCCATCAACAACAGCAAAGCAGGTGCTGTAAGCATCTATCCTACCCTGACAAAAGGTAGTGTAACTGTTGCCAACGCAAAAGCTGCAACGATTGAAATCAGCAACGTAGCAGGTGTTACTGTTCAGAGTGTAAAATCAACTGACGACAATACCACTCTTCAACTGTCGGCATTGTCAAATGGAGCTTACATCGTAAAAGTTCGTTTGGCTGACGGTTCAGTAAAAGTTCAAAAAGTGATTCTTCAGAAATAAAGAATACCTGTATATCAAACTGAATCAAAGGCGCTTCGGAAACGGAGCGCCTTTTTTGTTCTCCGGGAGTAAGACCAATTAGATGATTCCCTATCTTTGGATTCTCTTTTAAAAATCAGCCGATACTCATGAAACACCTCTTGCTCGCCTCTCTCCTCTTTTCCCAAATCACCTTTGCAGGAAACAACAAATCGTCGTACCTGCTACCATTCGTCAATACTTTTGTGGGAACGGCACCCGCTACGACCGACAATGCCGGTAAACATGGCAAGCAGACCGAAGAGTATGGACAGACCCTTCCGGCTGTGCTCGTCCCGAACGGGATGAACTTCATGACGCCGCAGACCCGCGATACGGAACAGAAATGTATTGCCCCCTACTACTATAAAGATACACTGCTACAGGGCTTCCGCAACTCCCACTGGATAGTAGGTGGATGCACACAGGACTACGGCAGCATGACGCTGATGCCGATGCTCGACAAGATGGCTTTCCAGCCGGAACAACGGGCTTCGCGTTTCAGCCATAAAGATGAGATTTCTACTCCCGCCAACTATTCGGTTTACCTCGAAGATTACCAAATTCAGAGCGAGATGAGCGCCACTACCCGGTGCGCCATTTTCCGGTTCACCTTTCACAAGGCGGGGATGGCCTACATTGTCGTCAACCCCAACAGTGACGAGGGAGAAGGCTCCATTCAGATAAATGCTTCGAAAGGCATCATCACCGGTTCCAATCCGGTACACCGCATCTATCAGGGTTGGGGAAAGCCGGCTGGATTTGCCGGTCATTTTGTGGTGAAGATAGAGCGACCAGTTACGACCTACGGCCTATTTCAGGAAAACAAGATTCTGGAAAATAAATCCGAACTCGCTAACCAGCCCCGCCTCGGTGGATATGTGGGCTTTCCGGTGAAAGCGGGTGAAACGGTCATCGTGCGCATGGCCTCCTCATTCACCGACCTGAAACATGCGGAGATGAACCTGAATGCCGAGATTCCGACTCCCGATTTCGATAAAGTCAAAGCCCAACTGGAAGAGACCTGGAACAAAACATTATCCAAAGTCACTGTTACGGATAAAGATTGCACGGCCAAACGCAAGTTTTACACGGCGATGTACCATGCGCTGTTCCTCCCGCGGGTGATGAATGATGTGGATGGCGCCTATCCCGCATTTTCCAAAGGCAATATTTTATTTACCCAAAAGGGAAGAAACTACTACGACGACTACAGCATGTGGGACACCTACCGCGCGCTTCATCCGTTGATGAACATCATTCGCCCGGAGGAGTCGGCCGATATGATGGAGTCGCTGGTGGACAAATACCGGCAGGGCGGCTGGTTCCCCATTTTCCCATGTTGGAACAGCTATACCGCGGCGATGATTGGCGACCATTGTGCCTCGGTGATTGCCGATGCTTATGTGAAAGGCATCACTAATTTTGACGTACAAAAGGCGTATGAAGGGTTACGGAAAAATGCCTTTGAGTCGCCCGCCAATTTCGAAGATTACAAGAACGGCATGGGGCGCCGCGCCCTTCCCTCCTACCTCAAATACGGTTATGTGCCGTTGGAGGATTCGGTAAAAGAGGCTTTTCACAAAAACGAACAGGTAGCGCGCACGCTCGAATATGCCTTTGACGACTATGCTTTGTCACGATTGGCGGAGAAGTTGGGCAAATCAGACGATGCAGCCACGTTAGGCAAACGGGCAATGAATTACCGCAACGTGATAGACCCGGCCACCGGATATGCCCGTGGTCGGTATGCTGACGGCTCGTTTATCAGGGAGTTCAATCCGTTTAATTTTGCCAGCTACATCACCGAAGGCTATCCGGCACACTACACCTGGTACGTACCTCAGGATATTCCGGGTCTGATGTCGCTGATGGGCGGTGAGAAAATCTTTCGACTGAAGCTTGATTCGATGTTTACCCAAAAGCGTTACTGGCACGGTAACGAGCCCTGCCATCAGGTGGCGTTTCTGTTCAACTATACCCAAGAGGTTTGGCGCACGCAGAAGTATGTCAACGCCAATCTGCAAAGCGAATACAAAGACACACCCGGTGGACTTTCGGGCAACGATGATGCGGGGCAGATGTCGGCCTGGTACATCTTTGCCGCGTTGGGATTTTACCCCGTCACGCCGGCTACACCTTACTATATGATTTCGGGGCCAACCTTCGCACGGGCTTCCATCGCCCTGCCGCAGGGGAAATCATTTACCCTGATTGCTAAGAATCATTCGCCCGAAAACATCTATATCCAGTCGGTCACCCTCAACGGGAAGCCTTACACGAAAAACTACATCTCCCATTTTGATATTGTAAAAGGCGGGGAAATGGTCTTCGTGATGGGGGCTAAACCGTCGGATTGGGGCGTGGGGATGTGGCCGAAGTAGTCTATCTTCGAAACCTTATAGGTAGTCTGTTCGAAACCTGACAGGTTTAACGATACTTGAGCTCAACGATGAACCAAAAAGTTTTTTTTCTTCGTACTTGAGCTCAAGTATGAGCTATAGAAAGTTTTTTGCCCGTACTTGAGCTCAACGACGGGCCATAGAAACTTTTTTCCTCATCACTAAGCTTAGTGACGGACTTTTAAATCCATTTTCTTCATCACTAAGCTTAGTGATGGGATTTTGAACCCATTTTCCCTGTCACTGCGCTTAGTGATAAGCCGTAGAAACTTTTTTGCCCATCACTGCGCTTAGTGACGGACTTTAAAATCTATTTTCTTCATCACTAAGCTTAGTGACGGAGTTTCGAAAATGTTTTGCCCGTCACTGAGCGCAGTGAACACCTTTTTCAGGAGAAGTAAATCAGTCAAATAGCGCAGAAATATTGTCAATCGGAGTCAGCGCAAGATTCGGACCGTTTTCATTGTACCAAAACCGCTATTTTTGTATTCAAATAACACACAACCCATTTTTCCATGATGAAAAAACACCTTCTTTCCGGTGCCCTGCTGGCCTGCCTGTTGAGCACAAACACATTTGCCCAAAACAAAAGCGACTATCACGACTGGGCGAAAACCCCGCCGATGGGCTGGAACAGCTGGGACTGCTATGGCCCCACCGTGGTCGAAAGCGAAGTCAAAGCCAACGCCGATTACATGTCTAAATACATGAAGAAAACCGGTTGGGAATACATCATCGTCGATATCCGCTGGTACATCAGCAATGACAAGGCGCACGGCTACAACGAGAAAGATGCGCAATACAACATCGACGAATACGGACGACTGACTCCTGCCGTAAACCGTTTCCCGTCGGCTGCCGATGGCAAAGGCTTCAAAGCGCTGGCCGATTACGTACACAGCAAGGGGCTGAAATTCGGTATCCACATCATGCGCGGTGTGCCCATCGAAGCGGTGAAACGCAATCTGCCCATCAAAGGCAGCACGGCCAAAACCTCCGACATTTACAGCAAAGAGGAGCAATGTACCTGGCTTCGCGATATGTACACCGTCGTGCCGGGGCGCAACGGGGCGCAGGAGTATTACAACTCTATCCTCGAACTTTACGCTTCGTGGGGAGTAGATTTTATCAAGGTGGATGACCTCTCCTCCCCGATTTACCATCAGGGTGAAATCGAGATGATTCGCAAGGCCATCGACCGTACCGGCCGTCACATCGTCTTCAGCACCTCACCGGGTGAGACTCCGATTGATAAAGCCAAACACGTGCAGCAACATGCCAACATGTGGCGCACCGTGGGCGATTACTGGGACAGCTGGGACCAGTTGAAGGAGCATTTCGACGTATTCCACCGCTGGGCGCCTTACATCATGGACGGTGCATTCCCCGATGGAGATATGTTGCCGATGGGTCGCCTCGGTATCCGTGCCGAACGTGGAAATGACCGCATGAGCGCCTTCACCCACGACGAGCAGCAACTGATGATGTCGCTCTGGTGCATCAACCGTTCGCCGCTGATGTTTGGCGGTGACCTGCCTTCCAACGATGCTTTCACGCTGTCGATGATTACCAATCCGCGTGTGCTGGATGTAATGAAATACAGCAAAAACAACCGTGAACTCTACAAGCAAAACGATAAAGCAGCGTGGGCTGCCGATGATACCAAGAGCAAGGACAAATATGTGGCGCTCTTCTACATCGCCGACCAAAAACAGATTTCGGAGGAAAAGGCCGTTTACAACAGTGGCCTGATTACCCGCAAGTCTCCCTCACAAAGCGCCAATATCAATATAGATATTAAAGGGAAAAAGAAACTCTACCTGGTTGTTTCGGGTGGCGAAGACGGTACCTCGTGGGACCACGCCGACTGGATTAATCCGGTTTTGACAAATGGTAAAGATTCCATCCAGCTCACTTCCCTCAAATGGAAGAAAGCGTCCTGCGGATGGGGCAAAGTCTCTATCGGCAAAGCGGTTTCGGGTTCCGATCTGATGGTAAATAAGGTAAAATACGCCAACGGAATCGGTACGCACGCCAATTCGGTCATTGAATACGACCTGCCTGAAGGATATGACCAATTCAGCGCAACGGTGGGGCTGGATAATGCCGGGGCCGTTCAGAACGAAGGAGGCACCATCAAGTTCATGGTCTTTACCGAAAACCCAAGCGGACCCATGCCAGCCGAAACATCAGAAGTATCGGTTGACCTGAAATCATTGGGCATCACCGGTGAATGCACGGTTACCGACCTGTGGTCAGGCGCTAAACTCGGTACCTTCAAAGATAAATTCACCCAAACACTGAAACGCCATGCAGGTGGATTGTACCGCATTTCGGTGAAAAAGTAAACTGATTACCGGATTCTGTTCGGGAAATAAGATTCGCTATTGAGCAAAGCGTGAATATCCTTTTACCGGGGTATTCACGCTTTCTGTTTTATACAAACTCCGCATTATCAATTTTCGTTTATCCATCATTCCGTTTGGTTATAACCACTCCCCTATTTTTCCTTAAATCTGCCTATCGGGCTAAACCCCAGCACTCTTTTCCCTGTTTATAGGCTCGTGGAAATAGCAATTTACAGAAGCAACAGGCTAACCCTCTCTTTCACATACCACATTCAGGGTATATGATTTACATTGATTGTGGTATTGTTACCCCTGTCACATCGCTGTAATTTTGCATCATTCTAAATAACATCAAATTTTACCCAACAGATAATGAATAATTTGACAACACCTCTCTCTGCTGAACAGGCTCAACAATTATCACAGCTAATCGCTCACCTTTCCCAAGAGCAAACCTACTGGGTATCGGGCTATTTTGCTGGATTGTTAGCCCAAAAGCCCTCTATAGCCGCCCAAGCGTCCCCCGGTATAAGTGCGGTTATTGCACCTGAAGTCGTTGCCGAAGCTATCCCCGCAAAGGCAAAAGTATTAACCATATTATACGGCTCCCGCACCGGAAACGGAGAAGCATTAGCCAAACTGGCCCAAAAGATGGCTGTAGAATCAGGGTTCGAAGTCTCCCTCAAAAACATGGAGAACTACAAAGCCCGCGAAATCAAAGACGAAAAGAATCTGCTGGTTATTGTCAGCACGCACGGCGACGGAGAACCACCTTTCCAAGCAAAAGAGTTTTATGAATTCATCCACAGTAAACGTGCTCCGCAACTGAATAATACTCAGTTTGCAGTCATCGGACTGGGTGACCGCAGCTACCTGAAATTCTGCCAGGTGGGTGTGGATGTCGATAAACGACTGGCTGAGCTTGGAGCAAAAAGAATCAATGACCGCACTGACTGTGACGTGGATTTCCGTGGTGAAGGCATGAGAGCTATCTCCAAACTGCTCAGTGCGCTTGAAAAAGAAGCCGGTAGTGCATCTCCCAATGTTTCTGTAGTGCAAACAACCGCAGCCACCCAAGAACACGGCGAACATAACCGTCTGAATCCATTCCAGGCTACAGTTTTGGATAAAACCTTCCTGCACGGACGCGATAGTGACCGCCAGACCATTCACGTTGAGCTTTCCCTCGAAGGTTCAGGAATTACATACGAACCAGGAGATTCCATGGGGGTATATGCAACTAATCCGCCGGAACTCGTTGACCATGTAATAGAAACGTTACAGCTCAATCCGAATGAAAAGGTTACTACCGAACGCGGTGAAACAACTCTTAGCGATGCATTATTCAAAGAGGTAGAACTGACAACATTGACCCCGGACGTATTGAATCGCTTTGCAACGACAACGGACAATGCGGAATTGAAGGGTATTTTAGCAGACCCGTCTGAATTGAAGAAATTCATTCATGGAAAAGACATTGTAGACCTGTTTACCCATTATCCTGAAAAATTCAATCCGGAGCAATTATTGGGACTATTGAGAAAAATACAGCCTCGTCTGTACTCTATTTCTTCAAGTCCATTGGCACATCCTGATGAAGCACACCTTACTGTTGGAGTTGTAAAATACAACAACAAAGGACGGAATAAGACAGGGCTCTGTTCGGTATTTCTCTCCGACCGGGTTTATGAAGAGGAAACTGCCCCGGTATTTATTGAAAAGAATCCGAATTTCCGTTTACCGATAAATCCGCAAACGCCCATCATCATGGTGGGAGCCGGTACGGGAATTGCACCATACCGTGCATTCGTTGAGCATCGAGCTGAGCAGGACAATCCGGGTAAAAGCTGGCTCTTCTTTGGAAACCGCTTCTCAGAGAGTGAGTTCCTTTACCAGTTGGAATGGCAGCGCTTCCTGAAAGATAAAACGCTGACCAAAATGAGCGTGGCCTTCTCCCGCGACTCTGAACAGAAAGTGTATGTACAGGACAGACTGTTGGAAAATAGCCGCGAAGTATTTGACTGGCTGGAAAACGGCGGACACTTCTACGTCTGTGGAGATATGAAGAAAATGGCCGGTGACGTGAACCATGCCCTGATAAAAATCATTGAAAAAGAGGGCGGTTACAAACATGACCTGGCATTGGAATACATCAATAACCTGCAACGCGAGAAACGTTACCAGACGGATGTGTATTGAGAAAAGCCCCACCCCTGCCCTCCCCAATAGGGAGGGAGAAAGAGAGGGTTTAAAAAAGTAAGATTATCAACAACATTTAACATTCGCTCTTTCCAAGGCCCCCTATCCGGGGGATTTAGGGGGGCTTTTAAACTATGAGCAACAAACCATTATCAGACTTAGAACGTATCAAGACCGAAAGCAACTACCTGCGCGGTACATTAGTAGAAAGTCTGGCAGACCCGATAACCGGAGCTTTGGCTCCCGATGATCAGCAATTGATCAAATTTCATGGTGCATATCAGCAAACTGACCGCGACTTCGATGAAGAACGCCGTCGTCAAAAGCTGGAACCACTTATCAGCTTCATGATTCGCGTGCGTGTACCGGGCGGAGTGCTAACCCCAAAACAGTGGCTCGACCTGGACGAACTGACCGAGAAACATTGCAAGCCTACCCTGAAGCTGACTACACGTCAGGCGGTGGAGCTTCACGGCGTGGTAAAACGCAAAATGAAAACAGCCATGCAGGGTATTCACGCCACATTGCTCGATTCATTAGCCGGTTGCGGTGACGTAAACCGCAATGTGATGACTTCTGCCAATCCGTGGGAATCTCCGGTTCACCAACTGGTATTCGACGATGCGCTGAAGATTCACAAGGAATTTACGCCTAAAACGACTGCTTACCATGAAATCTGGCTCGATGACAAACTGGTTGCCGGAGGTGAGAAAAAAGAGGACCACGAACCGTTGTATGGCAAAACATATCTTCCACGTAAATTCAAGGTGGCTATCGCTGTTCCACCACGTAATGATGTGGATGTTTTTGCCAATGACCTGGGCTTTATCGCCATTGTCGAAAACGGTGAACTGGTCGGATATAATCTCCTTGCGGGTGGTGGCATGGGTTCAACCTTTGGAATGGAAACCACCTATCCCCGACTGGCTAACGTAATCGGCTTTGTCAAAAAAGAGGATATCGTGGAGGCTGCCAAAGCTGTACTGATTTTCCAACGTGACCACGGAAACCGCTCAGAGCGTAAATTCTCCCGTTTGAAATATACCATTGACCGTCTGGGTCTGGCCTATTTTAACGAACAAATCAAAGATGCCCTCGGGGATAAACTGAGTGAAGCCCGTCCATTTAAGTTCGACAGCAACGGAGATAAACTAGGTTGGAGCAAAGGCTACAACGGGAAATGGTATTTTACCCTTTTCATCCAAGGCGGAAAGGTACGTGACGATAAACACCTGCAACTCAAAACTGCATTGCGCGAAATTGCATCGGTACTGAAAGGAAGCTTCACCCTGACCGGTAATCAAAATCTCGTGATTGGTGACATTGACGAACAGGATAAAGCGGAAATCGAAGCTTTACTCGAGAAATGGAACCTTGTCAAGCCGCTCAGCGGATTGCGACGCAACAACATTGCCTGCGTGGCATTGCCGGTATGTACGATGGCTTTTGCCGAAGCGGAACGTTATGCTCCTTCGTTGATTGACAAACTGGATAAGGTGTTGGAGAAATACAACCTGCTGGACGAAGATATTCTCTTCCGGATGACCGGATGCCCCAACGGCTGTGGTAGGCCTTTCCTCGGAGAGATTGCATTGGTGGGCAAATCACCGGGTAAATACAATCTGTACCTCGGTGCCGGATTTACGGGTGAGCGCCTCAATAAGCTCTATGCGGAACTGGTGGAAGAGCATGAGGTAATCGGCCTGTTAACCCCTATTTTCGAACGTTTCTCCAAAGAGCGACTGGAAGGCGAACGCTTCGGTGACTTTGTTATCCGCAAAGGATATGTGCAAGCCACTACCAGCGGATTGGATTTTCACCAAAACATCAAACTGGCGAAATTCCATGACATCAAACCGGTATTGCCAAAGAAGAAACAGACGCTTGACTCTATTCTTTTCGTGAAAAAGGATAAGAAAAAGAAGAAGAAATAATCTTAGCCGGATTAGTATATCAGGAGGGTATTCGTAAACGGATACTCTCCTTTTTCATTATACCTGCGAACTACATTTTCGTAGTTATCCATACCAAAAGTTACATTTACTTCTTGCAAAGCATTCTACATAAAAACAAAGCATTCTCATTTCCAAACATTTAAATCAAACACAACCGGATTCTAAATTTACGGCACACTTTTTGGACTAAAAAAGTAAAGTCAAATCATAAATACGAAGAATATGCAAGGCAGAATGAAAGAACACCAGCTATCAAGAGCTGAAATAGAGACTTTACTCACGGAAGAACCAGTCGGTAACCTAGGCACCATTTCAGAAGATGGGTACCCTTACATTACTCCGGTTCACTTTGTATGGATGGACGAGAAGATATACATCCACGGATTACGCGTCGGTCAGAAAATCGACTTCCTGACCCAAAATCCGAAAGTCGGGTTTGAGGTCTTCCGGATGAATAGACTGATCCATGATGCCGAACTGCCTTGCGACACCAATACCGACTATCAAAGCGTTATTATGCAGGGAAAGGCACAAATGGTAACTGAAGAAGACCTTTGCATCAAAGTACTTGATGCTGTTGTAGCCAAATACACACCTCAACACGCCGGCAAATCATATCCTCCGGCCATGCTCAAGGCAACCGG
>JAUZOF010000012.1 GCA_030706585.1 Bacteroidota bacterium | reverse complement strand
GTCAGTTTGTTCAGGTTATCGTAAGCTTCCATCAGGCGTTGCAATCCTTTTTCAGAAGCTAAAAGGGCTTCGCTGCTAAAGTCCACCGTACTGCGATAGTGTGCCTGGAGGATAAAGAAGCGGATAGTCATCGCACTGAACGGCTGCGAAAGCAGGGCATGTTCACCGGTAAAGAACTGCTCCAACGTAATGAAGTTGCCGAGCGATTTACCCATCTTCTGACCGTTGATGGTGATCATATTGTTGTGCATCCAGTGCTTCACGGTCTCTTTGCCGAGAGCAGCTACCGATTGGGCAATTTCACATTCGTGGTGCGGGAAGAGCAGGTCCATACCACCGCCGTGAATGTCAAATTCTTCGCCCAGGTATTTCGTACCCATAGCCGAACATTCGAGGTGCCAACCTGGGAACCCTTCACTCCATGGAGAAGGCCAGTGCATGATGTGCTCGGGCGATGCTTTTTTCCAAAGAGCAAAGTCGGCGCTGTTGCGTTTCTCCTGCTGACCGTCGAGTACGCGGGTCGTGTTGAGCAACTCCTCGATATTGCGGCCGGAAAGTTTTCCGTAGTGGTGGTCTTTGTTGTATTTCTCCACATCAAAATAGATGGAGCCTTCACTTTCGTAAGCGTAACCGGCATCCAGAATCTTTTTCACAAACTCAATCTGCTCGATGATGTGGCCCGAAGCGTGCGGCTCAATGCTTGGCGGCAACACGTTCAGCGCGTCCATCGCCTGGTGGTAGCGGTTGAGGTAATATTGCACCACTTCCATCGGCTCCAGCTGGTCGAGCTTTGCTTTTTTTGCGATTTTATCTTCACCTTCGTCTGCATCGTTCTCTAAGTGGCCCACGTCAGTGATGTTGCGCACGTAACGCACCTTATAACCCAGGTGTTTCAGGTAACGGAAAAGAAGGTCGAAAGTAATCGCCGGACGGGCGTGCCCGAGGTGTGGGTCTCCATAGACGGTAGGCCCGCAAACGTAGATTCCGACGTTCGGTTCATGCAACGGAACGAACTGTTCCTTTTTGCGTTTTATCGTATTGTAAATAGTCAATGGATGATTCATGTCTTGTAAATCTTGAATTGAGCAGCAAAAGTACAAATTTTTAAGGAGAAATCAGACCTAACGGAATGGCGGATAATGCGCCGTCCGTTTATAATTCGTAAGCTATGCGCAATGGGTATAAAGTTCGTTAAGAGGGGATTATTGCCGGACCGATTTTGCGAATTAATGGTTAAGTTTGCTTTTATGATAAGTGTAAATGCCCCAATGATTAATCTGAATCACTGAAATGTCGGGAAAACGCGTGTTACTGGGAATGAGCGGCGGGACAGACAGTTCCGTTTCCGCACTATTGTTGAAAGAGGCCGGCTATGAAGTGACCGGCGTGACTTTTCGTTTCCTTTCATCCAATTTTGATACCGCTTTGGCCGATGCAGCCGAGATGGCGGAACGGGTGGGCATTTCGCATTTTGTATATGATGCTACCGATGTTTTTCAGGAAAAAATAATCTCCTATTTTATTGATGAATATTTGCAGGGCAAAACTCCGGTTCCTTGTGTGCTTTGTAACAACTGGCTGAAGTGGCCGTTGCTGGCCAGACTGGCCGACGAGCGCGGTATCGAACACATCGCCACCGGGCATTATGTGCAGACGGAATGTGTCGGAAGCCATCATTACATCATTTCCGGAACCGACCCGGACAAAGACCAGTCTTTCTTCCTGTGGGGCCTTGAACAGGATATTATCCGCCGCATGGTATTGCCCCTGGGGAATATGACGAAGGTCGATGTGCGCCAGTTGGCCGAAGTGCGCGGCTTTCGCAAAATATCGAAAAAGAAGGACAGCCTTGGCGTCTGTTTTTGTCCGGGCGATTACCGTGACTTTTTGAAGCAAAATGTTGACGTAAAGACTTTCCAACCCGGAAGCTTCATTGATTCTAACGGGAACTTTCTGGGAAAACATACCGGATTCCCTTTCTATACCGTCGGGCAACGTCGGGGATTGGGACTGAATCTGAATCAGGCTGTTTTTGTTAAAGATATTCAGCCGGACACGAACACAATCGTTCTTAGTTCGTTAGATGAATTGTATAAATCGGAGATTCGCCTGAAAGATGTCAATTATGTCCGGCAGGAAGATTTTGCCGGTGAAGTAATTTGCAAGGTGCGTTACCGGAAGCAATCGGCCCGTTGCACTGTGGAGTTTCTTCCTGACCGAAAGGCTATCGTCCGCCTGATTGACCGCGAACATTCGCTGGCAGAAGGGCAGTCCGCCGTTTTTTATCAGGGGAACCGGGTGATTGGCGGCGGCATCATCGAGAGCAGCCGGTAGAGACGTGATCTATCGCGTCTCTGTTTCTTTGAACGTTGATTAAAAACCTTTTTCTATGCTATATATCTACACACCGGTGGTGACACCGCGCATCGAATTTGTCCTGAAATTTATCTTCAATCGTGTGTTGCAGGTGAATTACGAACTGACCTCGGAGCATGATTCCTGTGAGCCGTCGCACCAGCCTTTTATCAACTATTCGGAGGAGCATTGCGGAGCCGGGATTTGGATGCCTTCTTCCGGGATTTTGCAGGAGACGGGTGTGAAGAGTATTGCTCCTGAAGTGGGAGACTGGGAGGGGCTGCCAACGCTATTTCCCGAGCCTCAGGGAGATGTGCCGTTTGACCTCTTTGGTGCGGCATTTTACCTGATGACCCGCTACGAGGAGTATCATAACGAGAAATGGGACAAGCACGGACGGTTTGACCACCGGGAGAGTATCGCATACAAACATAACTTCCTGCAACGACCTGTTATAGATGAGTGGGTGCTGAAGCTCAAGACGATGCTTCATGAGAAATATCCGGAGCTTCACATCGGGACCCCGAAGTATCAGTTTGTTTCCACCATTGATGTGGACTATCCTTATGCTTATCTCGGGAAAAGCAAATGGATGATGCTGGCAAAGATGGGGGTGAAGCTGATGAAGCTGGACTTAACCACTTTTACCCGGATGCTGAAGGTGTTGTTCTATCTGGAGAAAGACCCTTATTACCAGTTCCAATATTTGGATGAATTGCACCACGAATTGGGCTGCAAATACACCATGTTTGTTCATGTCGGGCCATTAGGAAAACATGACCGGCACACGATTTATCCGCTCTTTTTCTTTCGTTGCTATTTGCGCAAACAGCACCATTCCCATGTGATTGGGATTCACCCTTCTTACCATGCCTCATTTAATAAGCTGGAGATATTGCATGAAAAATCGAAGCTGGAGCATTATTTGCATAGTCCGGTGGGATGTAGCAGGCATCACTACCTGCGAATCCGGATGCCAAACACCTACAGGGAGTTAAATGAAATTGGCATTAAACGCGATTTTTCGATGGGATATGCCGGGGTGCCGGGATTTCGGGCAGGGACATGCCATCCCCATTTCTTCTACGATGTGGAGCGGGATGAAGAGACGCTATTGATGATTCATCCTACTATACTTATGGATGGAACGCTTAACTTTTACCAGAAACTTACTCCCGAACAGGGCCTCGCCGTCTGCAAAGAGATGGTGGATAAATGCCGCAATGTCAACGGGCAGTTTGTCCTGCTCTGGCACAATAATTCCCTGTCGGATATTGATGAGTGGGCGGGTTGGAAGACAGTCTTTGAAGAGGCTTTGAAATACGGCCGCTCTATCTGACGTTCATTGCCAGAAGCTCATCTATGTATTCCCGTGAATTGGAGAGGCGGGGCACTTTATGCTGACCGCCCAGTTTCCCTTTCTGTTTGAGCCAGTCGTGGAAAAGATTCTTCCTTGCCACATCCACTTCCAATGGGTCGAGGGTCATGTTTTTGTAACGTTTGGCCTCGTAGTCGGAGTTTAGCTCCTGAAGCGCTTTGTCCAAGATTCCGGCAAATTCTTCCGCTGATATAGGCGCTTTCTCAAATTCAATCAGCCACTGGTGTTTTCCCTTGTTGGCCGCCGACATGAAGACCGGGGCCGCCGTATATTCCTTCACCACCGCCCCTGTAGCCGCACAGGCGCGCATCAATCCCTTTTCCGCATTGTCTATCATCAGCTCTTCGCCGAAGACGTTGATGTGGTGTTTTGTTCGTCCTGAAATCTTTATCTTATAAGGATTAGTGGAGGTAAATGTTACCGTGTCGCCCAATTTGTAACGCCAAAGGCCGCTGTTGGTGGAGATAATTACCGCGTAGTTTTTGCCCGTCTCTACGCCCCAGAGCGGAACTGCTGTCGGATTCTCATTCTCCAATTCGCTAAAGGGGATAAACTCGTAGAAGACCCCATAATCGAGCATCAGCAGCATCGCGTTGTCAGTCGGGTCATTTTGTAGGGCAAAGAATCCTTCCGAAGCGTTGTAAATCTCCTGATAACTCATGTGCGATGAAGGAATCAACGCATTGTATTGCTCGCGGTAGGGGGCAAAGCTTACCCCGCCGTGAAAGAAGACTTCCAGATTGGGCCACACTTCGGTCAGATACTGTTTTCCCGTCTTTTCAAGCACTCGTTTGATGAGTACCAGCATCCACGATGGAACACCGGAGAGGCTGCGTACATCCTGCTGAAAGGTCACTTCGACGATTTTGTCCAGCTTCGCTTCCCATTCGTCCATCAGGATGACATCGCGGTGCGGTGTGCGGATCAGGTCAGTATAAGCCGGATTATTATGGATCAGTATGGCGGAAAGATCGCCCACGAAAGTATGATTTATCTGGCTGCTAATCTTGTGGCTGCCTCCCAGTACGAGGGATTTCCCTTCGAAGAGTCTCGATTCGGGATGGTTGTGTCCGTAAAAGGCCAGCGTATCTTTGGCGCCGCGGTAGTGACAATCATTCAATGCCTCGCTGCTGACGGGGATGAATTTGCTCTTATCGTTGGTCGTGCCTGATGATTTGGCAAACCAGGTAGTGTGTCCCGGCCAGAGCAGGTCATTTTCGCCTTCCAGCATTCTCTCTACATAAGGCTTAATTTCATCATATCCCTGCAGGGGAACCTGAGCAGCAAAACTTTCATAGCTTTTAATTTGTTCATAGCTATGTTGTTTTCCCCATTCTGTAGATTGGGAAAAGTGTATTAGATGAAGAAGCTGGCGCAATTGAAGTTCTTCAGCGTTTTTGTAGCTTTCTTCAATGGCGTCGATTCTCTTTTTTTGTAATGAAAAAAGAAGCTGGGATAGATTCATGGCTTAAGACTTTATCGCAAATGTAGGTAAAATCAATGAAAATCTTAAACCCATTCGACAGTTTTGGGCGAAAAGGAGATAGAATCCCAGATCTTTATTCCGGGGCTTAATATGAAATTGAATTTATTATGGGGATTTAGCTTAATACTTGTTGCAAAACCATGAATATTTGAGCGAAATTGAAGTAAAAACGCCCCTTAAGGTCATTTTATAGATTGGAATTGTTGTTTGTGTAGAAAAAGATAGATATTTTTACGGCTGAAAGAGTAAAATCGAAAGTCATCTTAGTTGTTTAACCAAATAAGTTTTTAAAATGGTAGAGTTGATTGGTACAAATGCAGGCGCTATCTGGGCAGTCCTGAGTGAAAAAGGTGAGTCTGGTTTCAAAGCTCTTAAAAAAGCTACGAAACTTAAAGACAAAGAAGTATGGGCAGCCCTCGGATGGTTGGCTCGCGAAGGTAAACTGGTCGTAGCAGAAAAAGAAGACGACGTTTACGTGTCATTAGTAGGTTAATTCCAACCCGCTAAAAGAATAAAAAAAGAGGAGACTTCGGTCTCCTCTTTTTTTATAACAGAATCTGGACTTTGACTCCTCAATTGCAGATATAATCGGGTAGTGTAATCTTTTTATGCTGTTTTTCCAGTTTAGCCTGGTAATCCAGTAGGTCCTTTTTAGCCCTGAATACGGATTGGGAAAGGATATACACATACTGATTAGAGCTGCTGATTAAAAGATCCAGAGCTTCGTCGCTATATTGGTTCACATCGAAATAACTCCAGTTTTTATTCAGGTATTTGGTGAGATTGGCCCTTATTTCATCTGTAATGATTGCCTCGTGAGCGGATGAATTCAAGAGAAGATCAATCTGCTCCTTAAAGGTCTTCTCAATCGGTTTGAATTTTTCAAGATTTTCCTCAATTACCCGAAACGGAGTTGTCACACTCATGAATTGGGTCGCACTTCGTACCTGGTTGTAATAATCCATCTTTTCATAATACTCTTTATTTCTGAGCGTGAGTGTCGTGTATTTTTCTATCAAATGAATTGTTTCGCCTTGTAGCGCAGCCAGTGAAGAGAAATATCCATTGATTTCAGAAAGCAGATGGGTAAGTTTCGTTCTTTTTTCCTCTAGTTCTTTCTTTAATTTGTCAGTCAGAGGAATACTTTCCGACGTTTCAAATGTCACTCCATCGTATTCGAAGTTTGTGATATCCTGCTGATTTTGGAAAATATGTTGCAATGTCTCGATGTCATTTGTTAGCGATACAATGTCGATCGCCAGGTCAATCGATTCGTCACTGAAAAGCTCGTTGAATGTTTTCTCACTAGCCGTTTTTTCATTTGGATTAAATTCAAAATCAGCCGGATTAATATGATCGTAAAATCCGTGGAAGATCGCATCGAATTCATATTTCTTTTCTTGTTGAATAAACTCTTGCCCGAATTCCTGCATACTAATAGGAGAGGGACTCCACTCCATTTCGATTCCATTAAACAAAACTTCCGTGACTTTTTCCTGGACGGCATTCGTGTCGCTAAGTAATGAATTTGCCTGTCTGTTATCTGATTGCAACCGGGAAATATTTAATTTACTGATTGCTTTTGCCCGATCATGCATATTGGGGTGAGTATCCCAGTTGTTTTTGAGATGAAGTTTTGATTGGCGGATTCTGTGCAGATTCTGAATCGTAATGTGTGGTAGTCCGTGCAGGTTGGTGATTCTGTTCTTTTTTGCCAGCGCATCGAGCATAGTCTGGTGCACGGTGAAAATATTGACGGGGCGGGCCGGTGTAGCGGGCCGGTTACAGAAGTAATTAATAGCAGAATTCAGGCTCTGATCCGACGACTCCAGACGAAGCAGGGCCGATATAAATATCTCGGAACCTACAACGTTTGTGGCTACTTCATCTGCGTGAAATTCCATCTCGCGGGAGAGCTTCAGGTAATTCAGATTGAGTATCCGGTAAACTTTCCGGAGCATCCATTGAATTCTTTTGATAATCCACAGGGCCAATGAGACAAAGGGGGCGAAATACTGGCTGTGAGAAGCCCACATTTCGGCCATATCAACGTATGACTCATTCTCAAACAGCATATTATAGATTACCCGGTTGGTATTGTTTACATAACTGCCCACCTTCATGCTACGCTGTGAAAAATGGCCGAACTCATGAGCCAGAATCCCCTTAAACTCTCCGATAGTAGTCGTGTTAATAAGGCCTACTCCGATCATCAGATTTTTCCGGACGGGGAGAAACATACTCCAGAAGGATGAGCTGTAAAATACAGCTGCATTGACATCAGGTGTTAGATATACTTTCCGGGGAGACTGTGTCTGTACTTCATTTACCACGTCAGTGATTAGCTTGAATAGAGCCGGCTCCTGTTTAGGCTTAATCTCAATCAGGTTAGAGTAATCTGTTTTATTCCTTTGGAAAATAAATTTCAACAAAAAGATGAGAATGAGGATGCCGGCGCTGATTAGTCCGATTCCCCCCATGATGGTGACCACCATAGGCTTTAACCAGATTAGGTAAAGACCGGCAGCGCCAAAGAGTAAGGTGAGAATGATAGCCAACGAAATCAATGTAATGTAGGTAACAGCAAAGAGACCAATGGATAAGATGGAGCGGTAGGCAGATTGCCTGAATTCGGGTGAAATTTTGATTTTGTTCATAGGATTAGTCCTTTATGTGGTTATGATATAGTGTGATATGGAAACATAATAGCAACAATATAATGGGTAATGATGCAAATGTATATAAAAATTATGTTTGAGATTCGGTTTTTATTTGCAAAAACGAGATTTTTATCGCAGTAAATTAATATTTGTATGATGTGTTGTTGGATTTGAAAAATAATTTAATAGATTTGCGAAAGAAAGGAATGTTTAATGTCTGTGTGTAGTATTTGTAAAAATCAAACTTTATGCTTTCCTTTTGAAGATGAATGTTTTCTACTTAAGCTGCATCCGCTATTACTTTAATAGAAGAGGGGGATAATTACTAATGACGTATTTATTTACAGGCAAAATAATCAGCAATTAAAGAATAAAAGTTTCCGGTATAGACGGCAAACAGTCCGGCTCGGGAATGAAAGTTTTATGCTTGAGCGGCAGAGAGTTATTCTTTGGCCGGAGTCATTTACCTCTAAGCGGGAATGAATTCTTCTTAAGCCGGAAACATTTACTCTCAGGCGACAAAGATTTACTCCGAAGCGCGAAGCATTTACTCCCGGGAATCAGACTTCCCCGCTTAAGCGGCAAGCATTTATTCTTAAGCGGCAAAGTTTTACACCCGGGAATCAAAGTTTCCCACCCGGGAATCAAAGCAAACAGTCAAAAAAATACTCTTTCATAATCTGGTTGTAAGTTTCTGTTTTATAGTTATATATATGTTTAACTCAATTAAAAGCTAAGAAATGGCAGATTACATTCCTCAGTCCGACGCCGAATATGATATTTGGCAGGACAATTTGGTTTTGATTGTATTGGCGAGCGCAGCCGGTTGGGGTATTCCTACAGAGGATGTCCAAGAGGTTACTGACGCTCAGTCATTTTGGAAAACTGCTTTTGCCAAAGCAAGCAATAAGCAGAACCGGACCTCCGCCGATGTGGCGGCTAAAGAAGAAGCCCGCAAGGGATATGACAAAGTATTGCGCACTTTCATTGCACAATGGCTGGCGAGCAATACCAAAGTAACTGACAGCGATCGCATACGCATGGGATTGTCTGTAAAATCAACCACACGCACGGCTACTCCTAAGCCATCCAGTGCTCCCGTGGGAAATATTGATTTCTCTGTCCGTTTGCAGCATTTGCTTCATTTCTTTGATGAAAGCACTCCGCGCAGCAAGGCTAAGCCAACAGGAGTTCATGGTTGCGAAATCTATTACAAGATTGATGGTGCATCGCCAACGGATGAGTCGGAAATGATCTTTGTGGCTACCAGTACGGCAACGCCTTTTACCATCAACTTCGAGGGTAAGCATGCGGGAAAGATTGTTTACTATCGTTTTCGTTGGGTAAATTCCCGTGGCGAACGCGGCCCGTGGAGCAGCGTGATCAGTGCGACTATAGTAGGGTAGAAGGAGCTTCCCTACTAATTTGGATTTATTCATTCCTCCGGGCTGTAGGGGCCGGGGGAATGATTTCTCTTTTATAGGGAGTAAATTTAGAGCTTGATTAAAATGTTCTAATTTAGAAGACGTTTCTCTTTATAGATTATTTCAGTTTAAAAGGATATTACACTGTCCATTTGTGTGATTGCGAAATCTAATTCAAATACTCATGAAAACATTTACCTCCTTACGTTTTTTTCTTGTGTTAATCACATTCTTAACGATACTACAGCCATTACTTTATTCAGCATCTCCAGTTACTAAATATTCGGCTCTGCCAGAAAAAGTGAAAATGTTTAATGCAGATAATCTTATTAATGTTGGTAAGAAAGAAGGGATAGCAGCAATTCGTAAATATATTGATCCTTTTGAACTGGCAATAGTAGATTCTATGTATGCGTCAAAGTTAATAGAGATAGAGTTTGCTAAAGGATTTTATGGAAGACATTACCAGCGATCAGAAATTCACACATTTGATTTGCCTAAATATACACTTCAGATCGCAGATGAATTTTATAATCCGGAAGCAGGGAGAAAAATATTTGAATATTATTGTCGTGTTCCCAAGTTTATAAAATCCGATACATTATATTATATGTATAATGATTTAAGCAGTTATCTCAAGATTCTTGTGAAATACAAATCCCCCCGAATCGTCCAACGCTTGAAAAGGGATTATTATACATGGATCCGGTTAATGAACAAAGCACCCAAAAAGAAATATTTGACATTTGAGGAAAGACGGAAAATTTCATTTGAAGAATCTATGAAGTTTAAACCTTCTGACCTTTACATAGATTGTCATTTTACTGCATTTCAGATTGCCGAAGCTTTACATTATATGAAGATCAAAGGTTTTGATAATTCTTTAGTTGAGGAGTTGAAAAGAGAACAATCATATCCTTTTGCTCAAGGATATGAATTCCCAAATCCTTATCCGGTCGCATATAATTATTCAAAACTGAATGGCAATATATTTAAACTCAAAACAGATATAACCTCCATCAGAAAGGATTATAAATTAATTGTCGGACTAATCAAAGCGGAATATGTAGCTCATAGCAGATACAATAATATAGAAATTATTGAGAATGGAAGAAATGCATATATAACAATTGGAAGTGGTGATGGCATGGATTCTTATTTAGTAAAGTTGTTGAATAGAAGAACTATAGCTATTTATTATATTTCATCTGTCATGGAATAATTGATAGAATATTGATTTTGGGGATTTTTATTACCAGATTCACATTCTATTATTGTGTTCTTAAAATTGGAGGCTATTTAAACGAATAAGCTAACTTCTTTAAAGAAGAGAATAAAGAGCTGTCGAATTCTTCCCCCACATTCCCTATCTTTACACCTTCAATTTTCAATCCCTGATTTATGGCAAAGACCAAGACCGTATATGTCTGCTCGCAATGTGGAGTCGATTCCCCGAAATGGGTGGGCAAATGCCCTTCGTGTGGGAGCTGGAACAGCTATGTAGAGGAGGTGGTGAGTAAATCCCCTGCCGTACAGCGCAGCTATACCGGCGCAGAGACACTCAAATCAAAACCCCGCAAGCTCAACGAGATAGAAACCAATCACGAGGAACGGCTCAATATGCACGATGAGGAGCTAAACCGTGTGCTTGGAGGCGGCATGGTGATGGGTTCACTGGTGCTGCTGGGCGGAGAACCGGGCATCGGTAAGTCCACGTTGTTGTTGCAAACGGTTTTGAAAGTCAGGGGTAAACGAATCCTCTACGTCTCTGGCGAAGAGAGCGCACGCCAGCTTAAGATGCGGGCGGAGCGTCTCGGTGCATCGCCGGACCACGACCTCTACATCGTGTGCGAAACCTCCCTGGAGGAGATTTTCGTGCATGTCAAAAACATCAATCCCGAACTGTTGATTATCGACTCGATTCAGACCATTGCCACCGAGGTGGTGGAATCATCCCCCGGCAGCGTATCGCAGGTGCGCGAATGTGCGGCATCGTTGCTGAAATATGCCAAGGAGTCGGGTACGCCCACCCTGTTGATTGGTCATATTAATAAGGAAGGAAGCATTGCCGGACCGAAAGTGCTGGAGCACATTGTGGATTCGGTATTACAGTTTGAGGGAGACCAACATTATATGTATAGAATCCTTCGCTCCATCAAGAACCGCTTCGGAAGTACTGCCGAACTGGGGATTTACGAGATGCGGCAGGATGGCCTTCGCGAGGTGAGTAATCCTTCCGAACTCTTATTAACGCAAAATCACGAGGGGCTGAGTGGCGTCTCCATCGCGGCGGCCATCGAAGGTGTGCGACCGTTCCTGATCGAGACTCAGGCGCTGGTGAGTACGGCGGTGTATGGTACACCCCAACGTTCCGCGACCGGTTTTGACTTGCGACGCATGAATATGCTGTTGGCGGTATTGGAAAAACGGGCGGGATTTAAACTGGCCCAGAAAGATGTCTTCCTCAATATTGCCGGAGGATTGAAGGTAAATGACCCGGCTATCGACCTTTCGGTACTATCCGCTGTCTTATCCTCCAACCTCGATGTCCCGGTGGAACGGTTGGTTTGCGCCACGGGCGAAGTTGGCCTTTCCGGAGAAATCCGCCCGGTCAACCGCATCGAACAGCGCATCCTCGAAGCACAGAAGCTCGGCTTCCAGCGTATCATCCTTCCGGCGGACAATCTCAAAGGACTGGACCGCAAGAAATTCACCATCGAAACCGTACCGGCCAGGAAGGTGGAAGAGGCGTTCCGGGCGCTGTTTGGATAAAATCTCTATATCTGAAAACGCTGACAGGTGCTCGCACGCTGTCAGGTTTGTCGGTTGAAATAATAGACTTCTATTAAAATACAAGTAAAATCAAGGTTTCCATCCTACAAGATGGTTGACTGATGGAACAATCATTCGAATAGCACAGACCTGTCAGCGTGCTTGCACCTGACAGCGTCAGGAAACAAAATAATTTATCACTCCCCAATGAAAAAAACGTGGATTATCCTTTTTGTTTGTTTGCTGGCCTTTGGCGTAATACTTTGGGCGCAGCGCAAAAAAGAGGTACAACCAACTGCGCTGGAACTTCCCGCGATCAGTGCCAATGATGAAATCGTAAAACATACCGGTTACACGCTTTCCTACAACGAGGCGAATGAGCAGGCCAATTGGGTGGCATACGAACTAACTGCCGAAGAGACGCAAAAGGCTTTCGAGCGCACCAATAAATTTATTCCCGATCCCGATGTGCCTACAGGCTCTGCCGATGATGCCGATTACCGGGGCTCAGGCTATGACCGCGGACACCTGGCTCCCGCAGCCGATATGGGTTGGTCTGAAACAACGATGCGTGAGTCTTTTTACTTTAGCAATATGTCTCCGCAACGGCCGGAATTCAATCGGGGTATCTGGAAAGAGCTCGAAGAGCAGGTGCGTGGCTGGGCGAGAGACTACAGCAAGATCTATGTGGTGACCGGTCCGGTATTGGAAAAAGGGCTGCCGACCATCGGACACGATCAGGTTTCTGTTCCGAAAGCCTATTATAAGGTAATACTGGATTACAACGGTTCGGAGCCTAAGGGGATTGGCTTTATCCTGCCCAATGAGGGTTCATCGAGACCGGTTTCTTCCTTTGCCGTAACGATTGACAGTGTGGAGAAAGTGACACATCTTGACTTCTACCCGGCTTTACCTGATGCTCAGGAGAAAAAGATTGAAAGCACCCTCTGTGTCAGTTGCTGGAATTGGGAATCTACATCGACCAAAAGCGTTCATTCCTCCAAGCCAACAAAATATACTCAGGGAAATACCGCCGGTGAAAAAGTTCAATGCCACGGCATCACCAAAGCAGGTAACCGATGCAAAAACATGACGACCAATCTTTCGGGATATTGCGTTCATCATGAATCACAGGCCAATCAACAATAAGTAATAACAATCAACGAAAATACAAGACATGCAATTTCCTCCTTTCCTCAAACCCGGCGATCAGATTCGCGTGATTTCTCCTTCCGGAAAAATAGACCCTAACCTGGTCAACGGAGCCATTGACCGGCTTTACCTCTGGGACTTCAATCCTGTTGGTGGCCGTTACGCTAAAGGTGCTTACGGACGCTATTCGGGAACCGTTGACGAGCGGTTGTACGATTTGATGGAGGCGATTTACGACCCGGCGGTAAAGGCGATTGTATGCAGTCGTGGGGGATACGGAGCTGTTCACTTGTTGGATTTGGTCGATCCCGAAGTAATTCGCCCAAATCCCAAATGGCTGATTGGCTTCAGTGATATTACCGCAATCCATGCCCTGATGCAAAATGCCGGGGTGGCCTCGCTGCATGCTCCGATGGCGCGTCATTTAGCGGAAGAAGATGATTTCTCAGCGGCAGCTTTGAAGCAGATTTTGCTGGGTGAGATTCCCGAATATACCATCGAGAGTCATCCGCTTAATCGTGAGGGAGAAGCAACTGGTATCCTGCGTGGTGGAAACCTCTCTGTGTTAGCCGGATTGCGGGGAACGAAATACGATTTTCCGGCTGAGAATACCATCCTCTTTATTGAGGAAATAGGAGAAGAGCCTTATCACGTGGAGCGGATGCTCTATAACCTGAAAATGAGCGGTGTATTGGCAGAACTTCCGGGGCTTATTGTTGGCCAGTTTACCAATTATGAGGAAGACAAGGGCATGTTTAAATCACTTTACGAGATTATCTACGATACAGTAAGTGAATATGACTATCCGGTACTTTTCAATTTTCCGGTGGGACACGTTGCTGAAAATTATCCCCTTATCTGCGGGGCAAAGGCGACGTTAAAAATCGGTAAATCGTCAACGCTTTCTTTTTCATTGTCTGAATAATAGGAAAAAAGCCATGGCGGGGGAGGTAAAATCTTTATTTTTGCAAGTAACTAACTCGGATTGCTATGCAGAACACAAGATATTATCTCCTCTCTTTTTTTATTACTCTATTTACCTTAAATCTGACAGCCGCTAATCAACGCCCCTGTCTCTTAGTTAATAATCAGGATAAGAAAGAGATTCTAGAGAAAATCGAGAGTCAAGAATGGGCGCTGCGCATCTTTGAAAGGATGAAGCTCCACCTCTCACCTTACGTCTCACACTACCGCATGACAACGGAATATGACCCGACCTGGCTGATTAGCCGTTATGTCATGAACCGCGAAGAAGGAAAACGATTCACGAATCTTAAAGTCTCCAACATTAAGAATAAGCCGGATTCCGTTTGGGGAAATGCTCCGGTGCCCACTTTGGTATCGACTATTTGTGACAGCCGGTTTGAACCGAATAACAGATACAACTTCCAGCTTCCCGCCATTGAGGAACTATTGCCCTTCAATAAACAAACAGAAATCTCTATCTTCAATAAACAGACCGGTGCGACCGAAAAAGTTAGCCTTTCAACTATAGGTAATGTCATCAATGGGGAAATCAACCGCCTTGCTCTCGATGCGGCTATACTTTACTGGCTGACCGGAGAGAAAGAGTACGGTCGTATGGCTGCTGACGTTTTCCAGCAATGGGCCGAAGCCGCATTTTATCAGAATCCGGTAACCGGAAGTCGTGATGCAGGTCTTTTTTGCAGCCACGTGGGGGGGGATTTGGAATATATGCCGTTGTTGCTGGTTTATGACTTCCTGGGGAATTTCTTCGTAGAGAATAATTACAATACCACATTTTATCAGCCGGTGTTTGAGAAAATAGCAAACACGCTGATGACCCACGGTGAAATCGATGGATTTGCCGATAAAAGCCCGATGCTGGTCTTTAGTTCCCTCTTGGTGGAAGAGCCGCAAAAGAGAGAGTCGTTGCTTACCAAGATTGTTGAAAAGGATACAATCATAGGGAAACAGTACGGCAATCTTAGCCTGAAGACCATTTCCAAAGATTATATCACTACTGACGGATATTTCAAAGACCCGGGCAAACATGCATCGGCTATCTATAACCTGCTTTTGTCTGTTTGGGCTTTGGAGAAAAACAGTTATCCGGTGCTGAATGCTTATCCCAACCTGGGAAAATCGGGAGAAGTGCGGATGAAGACTGCGTTCCCGAATCTGGCGTTGCCTGCCTTTGGCGATATCAGCAATCCTTATCCCGACGGGCAGTTGCTGGAGCTGGCGATTGCGCTTGACCTGATGAAGAACCGGGGCGAAGCGATGGAGATGTGTAGCTTGCTGAATCTAATGATTCGAGAAGGTGCACACAAACGAAGTGATAACTCGTGGTTGGGTCTTCTGCTTTACACAGACATTCCCACTTCTGACCCATTGCCTGATAATTTCTGGAAACGCAGCGGGCAGATAGACTATGCGCACTATTATTACCAGAGAAATGGTTTTGACAGAAACAACGGAATGATGGTGGGAGTGCAAGGGGCAACCTACGCGGGCAATCATGCTAATGGCATGAGCGCCGACTTTTACGGTGCCGGCAGAGTGATGGGTGCTGACCCGGGAATTGGCCGCAACCTGAACGATACCATGCACATCAAATACTACAGCCAGTGGGCCGCACACAATACGGTCATTGCTGCCGGAAGTTCCAGCCCGGAGAAAATCTATAAAGGAGGCGGAACGGCAAAAGCCATCGGCCAGATTGAATTGACGGCTATGGAACCTATGGCTGACTCCGCGGCTGTTTCGCCGAACTGCTCCTTTATGAATACGCGCTATCTCGAACCTTATACCCGCACCAACGAAGAACGGATGCTGTCTTTGATTCGTGTTTCACCCACTGCCGGTTTTTACGTGGATATTTTCCGTTCGGCAAATAAGCTCTGGAACGATTATTTGTACCATAACATCGGTGACAATCAGGAACTTTTCTCGGATAAAAAGGAGACCCTAGTGTTGGCGCCCGAGAAAATTCCGACAGTGGAGCCTGATTTTCCCGGAATGCGTTTTATCGAAAAAACAAAATCGACCGGTGAGTTTAAAGAGGGTGTTGTCTCATTGTTTACAGTTGAGCAGGGTGCTAAGAACAGCACCTCCTACATGCAGGTGTTGATGCCCGGAGCTCCTAACCGGAGCTATTTCACCGGATTATCGCCCCGCTCCGAATCTTCTTTGCATCCGTATGATTCGATTCCGCTTCCGACTCTTGTGGTGCATCAGAAAGGCGATGCATGGGACGTTCCGTTTGTCGCGGTTTACGAGCCATTTATCGGAAAAGAGAATAACGTGGTGGAATCGGTCAACTGGCTGAACCAAAACTATCGCGGATTGCAGACAGCGCTCGAAGTGAAATGTAAGAATGACCTCAAATACTGGGTGATGCAGTCTGTGGAACGTAGTCGTCGCGGTCTTGTGCCGGGAGGAGCCTTTACGGGAATTTACGCGACAGTCTCTTTTGTTCGGGATACTCTTCAGTCGGTTTACTTTGGCAAAGCGTACCAGTTTTCCTGCAAGGGATTTTCGGTAAAGGCCGATAACAGCGAATGCTCTGCCAATATCACTTTTGGAAAGAACTATCTTGATATTACTTCAAATCAGGAGCTGGATATTCGATGGGATGCGGTTCACCCGAAAAACGTTTACCTTTTGGTAAAAGGCTCTGACGAACACAAAGAAATCAAACGCTCCGGTCGAAGAAACACCTACACCATCCCGCCGGTGAAAGAGGGACGCGTGATGTTTGAAGAGTAGCGCGCGATAATTCTCTCCACAGCCCGAATAGCATTTCCCGTATTAGAAATAAAGCGATTCGCTCCTGAGACGCGAAAACGTAAAGCATTTATTCTCAATAATGAATAACTTTGCGCTTTCGCGTCTTTGTTATGGGATAATATTTCTCCGTCATGCACCTTTGTTGAACCGAAATTGAATAACATTGTTATGAAACGAGTCGCCATTTTACTATTTATCCTGATTACGATGATGACAACGTCCATAAATGCCGCCAGCCAGCAGGTTATCACACCCGAAAGAGTCAATCAGACGATTGAAGCGTTGAAGCAAAAGTTTGGAACGTCGCACTCGTTTCGCATAGAGCGCGGCGTGAAGAGGAGTGCGATGCTCTGGCAACAGGCAGACGGCACTCCCGATGAATTTATGACCTTTTGCGAAACCCATTTCATTGCCGATGAAGCTGCGTTGGAGAAGTTTTTCTATAGCTTTTCACGCAGTATGGAGATTATTCTTGGCGGTTATAACCGGATGACCTTGCAGCTTCGCGAGCCGCTTGACCTCGACCGGGGAGAATACAATGAGGTGGATGAGTTGTTCGGCGGATACAACGCATCGGCCCATTTGTTTGACGATATGTATGCCAATAAGATGGCGTTTCGCGTGACGCTCAATTTTCCCGAATATTCTTTGGCGGAAAAAAACAGTCTGGGCAAAGAGTGGAGTCGTCGCGATTGGGCGTATGCCCGTCTCGGGGATATGTTTAAGGCCCGCGTACCGGCAGCGTTGAATCTCGATTACTCGGCGGCACTCAATGAGGCGGAGATGTACATTGCCTCCTATAACATTATGATGGGGCAATTGCGGGAGAATGGCAAGGCGCTGTTTCCGGCTGATATGAAACTGCTTTCGCACTGGAACCTCCGCGATGAAATCAAGGCCGATTATGCGAATAAGAAAAACGGTCTCGCAAAACAGCGCATGATTGCAAAGGTGATGCAGCGCATCGTGGAGCAGACCATTCCCGTCGAAGTGATTAATCAGGGAAAATACGGATGGGATCCCTTTACCAACGCATTGAGCGAGCACGGCAAAAGCATTGCCGGCCATGCCGAAGGAGACCGCCGTTACCAACGGATTATCGACCTTTTTAAGGAACAAAAGAAGCAGGATAAATATTATTCGTCTGACCGCGATACCTACATCAAAAGGAATTTCAACGGAGACATGGAGGTGTCGGTCGAAGAGGCCGAGCAGCTTTTCGTGCAGTTTGTCTCTTCGCCGGAGATAAAGCGTGTGGCTGCCGAAATCAGCAATCGCCTTGGCCGAAAGCTGGAGCCGTTTGATATTTGGTATGACGGATTCAAGTCAAGAAGCTCTCTCGACCAGGATAAGCTTTCGGAAATGACCCGTAAACGCTTCCCCACGGCTGCATCTTTCGAGCAACAGATGCCGGAGATTCTTGTTAGGCTTGGATTTACTCCTGAAAAGGCACAATACCTCAGCGAACGTATTGCGGTAGACCCTGCCCGCGGTTCGGGACATGCCGCTGGTGCTCTGATGAAGGGCGACAAGGCGCATTTGCGCACCCGCGTTCCGGAAACGGGCATGGATTACAAGGGATTCAACATTGCGATGCATGAGTTTGGGCACAACGTCGAGCAGACGCTTTCCCTTTACAACGTAGATTACTATATGCTGAATGGAGTGCCCAATACCGCCTTCACGGAGGCGTTGGCATTTGCGTTTCAGGTTCGTGACCTCAATGAATTGGGCATTGACACGCAGGATAAAGAGGCCCGCAAACTGGAGGTGCTGGATAACAGCTGGCAATTGTATGAAATCATGGGCGTATCGCTCGTCGATATCCGTGTATGGAAATGGCTCTATGCGCACCCGGAAGCTACGGCTGCTGATTTGAAGGAGGCCGTCCTCGATATTACAAAAGAGGTTTGGAATAGCTATTATGCACCGGTGTTGGGCAAAAAAGATCAACTGCTATTGGGTGTTTACAGCCACATGATTGCCTATCCTTTGTATCTTTCAGCCTATTCCTTTGGTCATTTGATTCATTTCCAGATAGAGAAACAGTTGAAAGGAAAAGTAATGGGAGCAGAAGTCGAGCGGATGTTTACGCTGGGTCGTCTGACGCCTGACCAATGGATGCAGCAAGCCACCGGCTCTTCCATTTCAGCTCAACCGATTCTGGAGGCAGTGGATGAGGTATTGAAATGATGAAATATTAGTCCTGAATGGATGTTGACGTCTTGAAATCAGTGTTTCAGGTCAAAACAATGAGCAAATTCGCCCAAACAATGAATATCTTCAGCCAAGCAATGAGGATATTCATCCAAACAATGGATATCAACGCATAAGCATTGACCATTTTCATTCAAACAATGGAGAATTACATTCAAGCAATGACGTTTTTCACTCAAACAATGAGGTTTGACGGCAAAGCATAGGCTATTTTCACCCAAGCATTGACCATTTTCATTCAAACATTGACTAATGTCAGCCATGCAATGTGAAAATTCTATTAACCATTGGCCATTTTCGCTTAAGCATTGACCAATGTCAGCCGTGCAGTCATAAAATCTGTTTAAGCATTGAGGGATATCACTCAAGCAATGTGAAAAGCCTATTAACCATTGATCAATTTCACTCAAGCATTGACCGATGTCAGTCTTGCAATCATAAAATCTGTATAAGCATTGAGGAGTGTCATTTTTTCAATGTGAGATGATGTTAATGCAATGGACAATATTATTTCCGCATTGATAAATGTCTTTTGGGGGATAATGATTTCTAGATGTGAAATGAATATTTCCTTCGTTGGGATGACCAATTACAAAGCGGAAATAAAGATTTACAGCGAAGAAATGGATATTTACATTCCCGGAATGAACAATTACAGCAAAGAAATGACCATTTACAAAGCCGGAATAAGGATTTACAAATAAGGAATGACCATTTACAAGTAAGAAATGAAGATTGTCAGCTTCGGAATGAGCAATGTTGGCTTCGGAATGAGCTTTGTCCCACCGGAATGACCAATATTTTTAGTGAAACAAACAACGATATATACGCAGAATACGATTTTGATTCTGCATTTTTGAAAATAAGAATTGTAATAAATATGCTCTTTTGAGAATATGATAAAAGAAGCCCAGTTTAGAATACTGCCGCAACAAGCGGCATCCGAGCAATCGCTCAAGCAATTGTTGTCACGGGAATTTTCTGTTCCCGTGCAACAGATTTTGGCTGTTCGCGTATTGAAGCGTTCCATCGATGCACGCCAACGAACCGTTTACATGAATCTAAAACTTCGTGCCTACATCAACGAACGCCCCGAAGATGATGAATTCATCAGCAACGAATACCGTGATGTTTCGGAAAAGAAAGCGGCGATTGTCATCGGTGCGGGGCCGGCGGGATTATTCGCCGCATTACGCCTCATCGAACTCGGTATGCGCCCCATCGTCATAGAACGGGGCAAAAACGTGACCGACCGTAAACGCGACATCGCCATCATCAGCCGTGAGCACATCGTTAATCCCGAATCCAACTACTCTTTTGGCGAAGGAGGTGCCGGTGCCTTCTCCGATGGGAAATTATATACCCGTAGTAAAAAGCGGGGCTCTGTCGATCGCATTCTGAATATCCTTTGCCAGTTCGGGGCAAGTACCTCCATCCTGGCTGATGCCCACCCGCACATCGGGACGGACAAACTTCCGGCGGTGATTGCCAACATCCGCAAACAGATTATCAGCAGTGGGGGAGAGGTACACTTCGAGACCCGTATGGATAACCTAATTGTGGAAAAGGGAGAAGTCATCGGTGTAGAGACAAACACCGGAAAGGCATTTTACGGCCCCGTCATCCTTGCAACCGGCCATTCGGCGCGCGATGTCTATTATAACTTTTCCCGGAATAACATCCTGATTGAAGCAAAAGGCATTGCGGTAGGTGTACGTTTGGAGCATCCGCAGCATTTGATTGACCAGATACAATTTCATTCGCCTGAAGGGCGTGGAAAGTACCTCCCGGCCGCTGAATACAGCTATGTGACTCAGGCAAAGGAGCGCGGCGTGTACAGCTTCTGTATGTGTCCAGGTGGAGTGGTCGTTCCCGCTGCCAGCGGCCCCAATCAGGTTGTGGTAAACGGGATGTCGTCATCGTCGCGTGGCTCTCGCTGGGCGAATTCGGGTATTGTGGTTGAGATACGACCGGAAGACCTGCCGCAATATGCTGTTCACAAAGAGTTGGCTTTGCTCAAATTTCAGGAGCAGTTGGAGTACGATTGCTACATGGCCGGAGGGCAGCGTCAGACAGCGCCAGCCCAACGGATGGACGACTTTGTCAACAAGCGATTGTCCAAAACCTTGCCGGATAGCTCCTATTCACCGGGCATAATATCATCGCCACTGCACAGCTGGATGCCATCGTTTGTCACAGAGCGTTTGCGGGAAGGATTTCAGCAGTTTGGCCGCAATTCAAAAGGCTTCCTGACCAACGAGGCATTGATGATTGGGGTGGAATCGCGCACATCGGCTCCTGTGCGCATCCCGCGTGACCGTGAGACGATGCAACACCTCGTGCTGAAAGGACTATACCCCTGCGGAGAAGGTGCCGGATATGCCGGAGGAATCGTCTCTGCTGCGATGGATGGTGAAAAGTGTGCCGAATCTTTAGCTGCTTTGATAGGATAAATCTGCATTTGAAATAAATGATAAACGCCGGTCATCTGAAAAATCAGAGTACCGGCGTTTGTATTTTATATATCTGGGATTATAAATTTGGGCAAAAAAATAAAGCTGCTATAGTTTTCGCTTATTCACATAAGCTAAACAATTCAGCAGCTTTCCGATTGTTGTTGTATATAGAAAGAATGAATGAGAGCAATAAAATGTAATAATTTGTTCTCTTATTACAACGTAAAAATATTGCGAAATGTTGTAACTGCAAACTATTATAGCTTTATTAACGCCTTAAATGGGTTGTATTTGTTGATTATTAACATTGATTGCGGCGGCATCCTTCACTAAGGAAAAAGCTTACTTCAATTCCTTGTTTAATAAACGGTGATAAGCCATTTCTTCGTATTTTGTGCCAGGTCTTCCCCAATTGGCGAACGGGTGAATACTGATTCCACCGCGCGGTGTGAAGATGCCTGTTACTTCAATGTATTTAGGATTCATGAGTCTGACGAGGTCCTTCATAATCATATTGATGCAGTCTTCATGGAAGCTGCCATGATTTCTAAAGCTAAAGAGATAGATCTTGAGACTTTTACTTTCCACCATTCGCTGGTCCGGAATGTAATCAATCAATATAGTTGCGAAATCCGGCTGTCCGGTAATTGGGCAAAGGCTGGTGAATTCAGGACAATGAAAACGCACCCAGTAATCATTTTCGGGATGTTTATTGTCGAAAGCTTCGAGGATTTCAGGAGCGTAATTGGTCGGATAATCAGTCTTGTTTCCTAATAAATTGAGATTTAAGCTCATGTTTCTTTTATAAATGATATTGTTTCATGCAGACAGCTTTCTGAGTCAGGTGCAATTGCATGAAATAAAATAAGAACGGTTACAAAAAAACCGGGAAAGCTTGAAGGGGTAACTTTCCCGGCTAATGTAAAGTATTGAATTAATTAATCTTCGTAAGAAGAATTATTAGCGGCTGATTTAGCCTGGTAATATCTTATTTTTTCTCTTTTTCTGAGATATTTCTGGAGACCAATGTTGCGAAGTTGGCAAGCCGGACATCTTCCGCAACCGTCAGCCATGATTCCGTTATAGCAGGTCAGGGTGTTGTGTCTAATCAACTCCAATACACCAAGTTCGTCAGCCAATTGCCATGTTGCTTCTTTACTTCTTGCCATCAACGGGGTCAGGATTTCAAATTCCGACTCCATAGCCAGATTGAGTGTCTTGGTGGTTGATTTGATGAATTTCTCACGACAATCAGGATATCCGCTATAATCGGTCTGTGAAACGCCGGTGATGATATATCTGATTCCATATTTACGGGCAACAATTGCTGCAAATGTGAGGAATACAAGATTGCGTCCGGGTACAAAAGTATTTGGCAAACCAAATCTTGGTACGATAGGATCTACCGGGATATTAGGGTCTGTGAGTGAAGTGTGATTGTTGATAGTTCCCAAAACATCAATCGCATGGATTTCATGCGGAACATTGGCAACACGGGCGATAGTTTTCGCTACGTCCAACTCATAAGCATGTTTTTGGCCGTAAGAGAAACTTACAGCTCGAACTTCTTTGAAGTTTTTCAATGCCCAAAAGAGGCATGTTGTGGAGTCTTGTCCACCGGAGAAAAGCACAAGGGCCGATTCGTTTGAGTACATTATAAATCTCGGATCTTTAGAGGGTTATATGAAATATTAAGGTCATACGCATCTGTTTGTTCTGTTCTCTTTACCCATTTGACTACAAAATTAGTCAGGGGTAAAGCTATAATTTCGTATATCGTTTTCATGGCGGTCTGACTACCAATTAATGTCAAAATGACAATGCCGGGCAAAGAGCCGTAAAAAGCAATAGAAAAAAATATAACCGAATCCAAACCTTCACCAAAAAGCGTCGATACCACTGCCCGTATCGAAAAGCCGCGTCCCTGAGTCGCTTTTTTCATTTTACTCATCACATACGCATTGACAAATGAGCCGCAGAGGAATGCGATAAAGCTGGCTGTGGTGATTCGTTGCGTGCTGCCAAGTACCTGTGAAAATGCCCCCTGATGTTCAAAGTAGGGAGAGGCAGGCATGGCTATAGCTAGTTTAAATACGGCAACCGCTAAGAAATTCATGAAAAATCCCATCCATATAATCAGTCGGGCTTTGCGAAATCCCCACACTTCTGAAATTACATCGTTTAAGATGTAAGTGATCGGGAAAATGACCAGTCCGGCGGTTGTGTTTATGCCAAATACATTGACGATTTTTGACTCTACGATGTTGGCAATAATCAGACATACTGCAAAAAGGGTGCTGCATGTCAGGTACATGATGGATACCTGATTTTTCATCTCTTGTTTTTAACGTGGTTAATCAAGCACACGGCAGAAATTTTGGGTTCTGCGAATGAATCAGGTGCAAATATAATAGATTATCTATTGCATTGCTAAAAATATAACAACAATCTTTACAAATTAACGTGGAGGGTGAATTTGACTCCCTTTTTTTAGGGAATTTCTTATTTGTCTCATTTCTTGATGGTTTGAGGTGTCTTAGATACCGTTACCCCCCATAAAAATGATTTATACAATAGTTAAAAATATGGGGTGCTGTTTGTTTTGAAGAAAAAGTTTTGGAATCCACAGAGTTAAATGACAAGAGCGGACTGAAAAAAGCCCGCTCTTGTTAACTAAAATAGATTGTATGTAGTCTTTAATACCCTG
>JAUZOF010000119.1 GCA_030706585.1 Bacteroidota bacterium | reverse complement strand
TATTGCAGACAATATCAATTCCAAAATTTTCCGCAATGGCTTCACGATGATTATGGAGGGTGCGAAGAGGAAGTTTATTCCCTCCAGAAAAACTGCATCTTTCCCACTTTGCACTGATTTCCTCATAGGTTATCGGGCCATAGCTATTTACAGTATCAATTAACCAGATATATCTTCTGAACAGGTTGTTTGCCATTTCGTCTTGAATTATAAGATCTAATGCAGCAAATATAATGATAACCTATGCCATAATCGAGCAGAGCAATAGTTCGTGTTGTTTTAAATATTTAGGAGGTATTATTTTCTTTCTTATCTGTGAAAATCCGTGTTGCGCAGCATTTGTGTCATCCGTGTGCCTAGCCTCATCATCCAACATTCTACAAAAAACATGCATAATCAGACCCTTTTCATGTGCTATCGCACAAAAAGGGTCTGACATCGCACACTTTTCGTGCGTGATCGCATGCAAAGCGTTAAACATTTAACACTTAGGGTGTGTGAACGCACCGAATTGATGAGTACAAATAGCAAAAGTGTCCGTGATAGTACAAAATCTGTGCGTGATAGCATGAAAAGTATGGAATTCTCCTTTTACTGTCTGGTCAGAAAGCCATAAAACTACTCAACTCATTAGATAAAAGAGAAAGTACTACACTTTCATTCATAACAGTCCCTATTAGGTGCAGCGGTTTTAACCGCTGATTAAATTCGAGTATAATCGCGGTTAAATCCCGATAGCTATCGCGGACGCGACACCCGAAAGTTTACCTCTCTCATCAGATTATTTCGATGAATTAAGGTCATGTATTATCGAAATCCGCAGCAGCACACTATTATCGGGAAAATGAATTACGCGTCAAGCGGCAGGAAGCCGCTGAAAGCTAGTACCCCTATAGAAAAACCCGCTCTTGAATCGCATTCAGGAGCGGGTTTCATTTTCAAATTCTCAAATCTTCCAATTTTCAAATTGACTATCTTCCCGTAATAATCTTCTTGATTTCGTTCAGCTTATTCAACGCATCCATCGGAGTGAGATTATTGATGTCCACATTTTTGATTTCATCGCGAATCTGACTAAGGACGGGATCATCGAGCTGGAAGAAGCTCAGTTGCATGCCTTCGCGGTGGGTGCTGATCTCCTTGGTCGGTTTGGCAATGCCGTTCTTGCGGTTATCGGTTTCAAGTTGTTTGAGTATTTCATTGGCGCGCTTCACGATGCTTTGAGGCATCCCAGCCATTTTGGCAACGTGGATACCGAAGCTGTGCTCACTGCCACCGGGCACCAGTTTACGCAGGAAAATAACCTTGTTATCCACTTCTTTCACTGACACGTTGTAATTGCGGATGCGCTTGAAGCTGCGTTCCATCTCGTTCAGCTCATGGTAGTGGGTAGCGAAGAGTGTCTTGGCACAAGCTTTTGCATGTTCATGGATATATTCCACAATAGCCCAGGCAATAGAAATCCCATCATAGGTACTGGTACCGCGGCCCAATTCATCGAACAGAATCAGGCTTCGGCTGGAAATGTTATTCAGAATATCTGCTGCTTCATTCATCTCCACCATAAAGGTTGATTCACCGAGTGAAATATTATCAGAAGCACCTACGCGGGTAAATATTTTATCCGTATAGCCGATTTTTGCCGCTTCGGCCGGAACAAAAGAACCCACCTGAGCCAACAACACAATCAATGCTGTCTGACGCAGAAGCGCCGATTTACCCGCCATGTTGGGACCGGTGATGATGATAATCTGGTTCTTATCGCTGTCAAGCTTCACATCGTTGGCCACATAAGCCTCTCCCGGAGGAAGTTGCTTCTCAATCACCGGATGGCGTCCCTGCTTGATTTCGATTACCTCGGTTTCATTTACCTCCGGACGGATGTATCGGTTTTCCTGTGCGGCTTTCGCCATCGAGAGCAGGCAGTCGAGACGGGCAATCTGGTTGGCATTCATCTGAATGGCGGGAATATAATCGGCCAGACTCAGCACCAAATCATTGAAAATGCGCGTTTCTAACGAAAGAATCTTCTCTTCCGCACCCAATATCTTTTCTTCGTAATCTTTCAACTCCTGCGTAATGTATCGCTCGGCATTGACCAATGTCTGCTTGCGAATCCAGTCCTCGGGAATTTTATCTTTGTGCGTATTGCGGACTTCAATGTAGTAACCGAATACGTTATTGAAGCTAATCTTCAGGCTTGGAATACCGGTGCGTTCACTTTCGCGCTGCTGCACCATCAGCAGGTAGTTTTTACCCGAATGGGAAATGTCACGTAGCTCGTCTAATTCGGTATTAACCCCGTGGCGGATGGCTCCTCCCCGGTTGATTTGAGCGGGAGGGTCGTTGTTGACTTCCCGTTCGATGCGCTCGGCAATCAGGGCGCAGGGATTGAGCTGCTCGCCGATTTGACGTAAACTTTCATTGTCAGAGCCTTCGCACATCGCTTTTATCGGAGAAATGGCTTGCAACGCCACTTTGAGTTGCACCACCTCACGCGGAGAGACGCGTCCTACGGCAACTTTAGAGATTATGCGTTCGAGGTCACCAATCAGCGCCAGTTGTTGTTCGAGGAAATCCTTGACTTCCGGGTCTTTGAAGAAATATTCCACCACATTGTGACGGTCGTTGATTTGCTTGATGTCTTTCAGGGGAAACAGTAGCCAGCGCTTCAGCATACGTGCTCCCATCGGACTGACGGTACGGTCAATCACGTCGAGTAGGCTCTTGCCGCCTTCGTTCATCGTTCCCACCAGCTCCAGGCTGCGCACGGTGAATTTATCCAGACGCACGTATCGGTCTTCTTCTATACGGGATAATGCTGTGATATGTTTGATTTGCAAATGGTGCGTGAGATCAAGGTAGTGCAGGATCGCACCCGAAGCAATGACTCCGTTCACCAGATGGTGTACACCGAAGCCTTTCAGGTTTTTGGTCTCGAAGTGTTTCAACAGGCGGTCACGGGATGCATCTTCGGTGAAAATCCAATCCTCCAGCTCGAAGGTAAAGAAGCGAGTGCCAAAGAGTTCCTCGAATTGCTTCTTGCGGCTGCGCTCAAAGAGCACCTCTTTCGGGGCAAAGTTATTGAGCAATTTGTCGATGTAATCGGGTGTTCCCTCTGCTGTGAGGAATTCACCGGTGGAAATATCGAGGAAGGCCACACCACAGACATTTTTAGTAAAATGTACTGCGGCGAGGAAGTTATTTTCCTTGTGGTTGAGAATGTTATCGTTGATGGAAACCCCGGGTGTTACAAGCTCGGTAATGCCACGCTTCACCAACTTCTTGGTGGCTTTCGGGTCTTCGAGCTGCTCGCAGATGGCGACGCGCTTGCCGGCACGCACCAGTTTGGGTAAATAGGTATCCAGGGCATGATGAGGAAAGCCGGCCAGTTCGACATATTGTGCAGCACCGTTGGCCCGGCGGGTAAGGGTAATACCCAGAATCTCGGCAGCGGCCACGGCATCGTCCGAAAACGTCTCGTAAAAGTCGCCCACACGGAACAATAAAATGGCATCGGGATGTTTGGTTTTGATCTCGATATATTGCTTCATCAACGGGGTTTCGACGATATCTTTTGCCACAGGGTTCGGGTTTTTAAAGGGTTAAATGAGAGAAGGGCAAAGATACGAATAATGCAGAAACTTCTAACTTTTCCAAAGTTGGGAACTTTGGAAAAGTTGGCTGATCGTTGCAAACCTCTAGAGTTTTGAAAACTTTGGAGGTTTATGGATAATCTATCGCCTGCCTTCAAAGTATAATCATTTAAATCTTTAAAATGGATAACCTAACTTTTTTCTCTATTTTTGCCACAAAACGATAAACCAACAATACAATGATGTTCATGGAGAAAGTATTAGCAGCCAAGCATTGGCAGATTTTTTTGATGGTATTTGTATTACCATTTTTATGTAACATATTTTTTCCTTCAGGGAATCCGTTTTTAGTATTTAAACTAGCACCACTTTTAATCATTCTTTTTGCTGGTGGGTATGGACTTTGGATTTGGGCAATTAGTATCGGTCTTCAAAAAAGAGTGCCGTCAGAGGTAACATTGAAGGTGAAAAAGTTCAAAGTCTTTTTTATTATACCAATGGTGTACATGTTTTTCTTTTCTTTCATTTTTGCATTTCCTCAGCACTTAGATTCCACATTTGAGAACAGTCCGTTTCTGATTTTACAAAGCATGGCGATAATTCTACCTCTTCACCTCTTTTCCATGTTCTGCATGTTTTATACTCTCTACTTTGCTTCCAAAACATTTAAGACTGTGGAACTGCAAAGACAAGTTACTTTTTCTGACTTTGCCGGAGAGTTCTTTTTATTTTGGTTTTTCCCGGTTGGAGTGTGGGTAATTCAGCCTAAAATAAATAAGATGATAGGAGATAACAATCAACCTTTAGTATAATTTTTTACCAAACCTCCAAGGTTTTCAAAACCCTGGAGGTTTATCGTCTTTCTTATAAATCCCTTCAATCCATCTATCCCTCAATCCTTTGGAAAAAAATGACTAATTTTGCGGCTCAAATTGTCGCTAAACCGTATGGAAAATCAGAAAGTCAGAGTTCGTTTTGCGCCGAGTCCTACCGGGCCGTTGCACATTGGCGGGGTTCGTACCGCGCTTTATAACTATTTGTTTGCTAAGAAACATGGCGGGGAGTTCATCCTTCGCATCGAAGATACCGATTCGCAACGCTTCGTGCCGGGTGCCGAGGAGTATATTATCGAATCGTTTAACTGGCTGGGCATTACCTTCGACGAGGGTGTGCATGTAGGTGGACCATCTGCGCCTTACCGTCAATCGGAAAGAAAAGATATTTATAAGAAATACGTGGACCAACTGCTCGATGCGGGACTGGCTTACGTGGCCTTCGATACGCCGCAAGAGCTGGAAGCAAAGCGCGCTGAGATTGCGAACTTCCAGTATGATGCTTCTACGCGTGGATTGATGCGCAACTCGCTTACGCTATCGGCTGAAGAGGTGAAAGCATTAATCGAAGCGGGCAACCAGTATGTGGTTCGTATCAAAATCGAACCCGGACAAGACGTGGTGGTTAACGACCTGATCCGGGGCGAGGTGGTGATTAACTCCACCATCCTTGACGATAAAGTTCTGTATAAATCAGCTGACCAACTGCCGACTTACCACATGGCAAACATCGTGGATGACCATTTGATGGAGATTTCGCATGTGATCCGTGGTGAAGAGTGGTTGCCGTCGGCACCTTTGCACGTATTACTGTACCGTTTCCTCGGTTGGGAAGATACGATGCCACGCTTTGCACACTTACCTCTCCTGCTTAAGCCTGACGGTAACGGTAAATTGAGCAAACGTGACGGAGACCGTCTCGGTTTTCCTGTATTCCCGCTGGAGTGGAAAGACCCAAAATCGGGCGACATCTCATCAGGATACCGCGAGGCCGGATATCTGCCTGATGCGGTGGTAAATTTCTTAGCGTTGCTCGGATGGAATTCCGGTACCGACCAGGAGATTTTCTCGATGCAGGAGCTGATTGACCTCTTCTCATTGGAGCGTTGCAGCAAGAGTGGAGCGAAATTCGATTTCGAAAAGGGAAAATGGTTCAACCACAAATACATTCAGGCAAAATCAAACGAAGAGATTGCCGCGTTGTTCCAACCGCTTTTGAAAGAGAACGGAGTGGAAGCTGCCGACGATAAAGTAGCTCAGGTAGTTGGACTTGTAAAAGAGCGCGTCAACTTTGTACAGGAACTTTGGGCGCAATCTTCATTCTTCTTCGTAGCACCCACTACTTACGATGAAAAAACCGTAAAGAAACGTTGGAAAGAGGATACCCCAGCTCAGTTGACCGAACTGATCGAGATACTGAAAGGCATCACAGACTTTACTCCTCATAACTCAGAAGAAGTGGTAAAAAGCTGGATTGCCGAAAAAGGGTATCACTTGGGCAACATCATGAATGCTTTCCGTCTCGCTATCGTAGGCGAATCGAAAGGTCCGCACATGTTTGACATTACTTCAATTATCGGAAAAGAAGAGACGATTGCCCGACTGGAAAAGGCAATTGCTACGATATAACCCTCAGACCTGACAGGTTTTTGAAACCTGTCAGGTCTCTGTCTACCACACCACTCACCATCCATGTACAATCAAGCCATTCAACTTTACTTCTCACTGGTAAAAGCTGCCGCCCGCTTCAATCCGAAAGCCAAATTATTGATAGACGGACAGAAGCAGGCGTTCTCTATCCTTCAGGAAAAGATTGACCCGCATGCCGATTACCTTTGGTTTCACGCGGCATCGCTGGGTGAATTCGAGCAAGGCCGCCCCATCATCGAGGCAGTTCGTCAGTCGCACCCCAACTACAAGATACTCCTGACCTTCTATTCTCCATCGGGCTACGAAGTTCGGAAAAACTATGCCGGTGCAGATGTGATTTGTTATTTGCCAGCCGATACCAAGGCGAATGTGAAACGATTCCTCGACATCTTGCGTCCAAAGAAAGCTTTTTTCATCAAATATGAATTTTGGGCCAATTACCTCAACGCCTTAAAGCAACGAGGCATCGAGACCTACATCATCTCCGCTATCTTCCGTGAAAAGCAGGCCTTCTTCAAACCTTACGGAAGTTGGTACCGTAAGTTGCTGAAATGCTTCAACCATTTGTTTGTGCAGGACGAGCAATCGCGCCAACTGCTGGCATCGGTTGGGGTAACGAACGTGACCGTTTGCGGAGATACCCGCTTCGACCGCGTGGTGGACATCATGAATCTGGCCAAACCGCTCCCGTTGGTAGAGAAGTTTGCAGATGGGTTTACACTGGTGGCGGGCAGCTCCTGGCCCAAAGACGAAGACATTTTCATCGAATACTTCAACAATCACCCGGAGATGAAGCTTATCATCGCCGCCCACGAGATACACGAAGAACATCTGGCAGGAATCATTGCCAAACTGAAACGCCCACATGTACGTTACTCGGCAGCTACGGAGGAGAATATCACGACGGCGGATTGTCTCATTATCGACTGCTTCGGAGTGCTCTCGTCCATCTATCGTTACGGTCAGGTGGCTTATATCGGCGGTGGGTTCGGTGTGGGTATACACAATGTGACCGAGGCTGCGGTATATAGCGTGCCGGTAATCTTTGGTCCCAACTACGATAAGTTTCGTGAGGCACGCGAGCTGATTGCCTGCGAAGGAGGCTTCTCTGTGGCCGGCTACGACGCTTTTGCCGCGTTGATGGACCGTTTCCTCACTGACCATACTTATTTGTCTCTCTCAGGGAAATATGCCGGGGAATACATTCACAAGAATACAGGAGCCAAACAGACGATTCTGGATTTTGTGAAGTGGTAGTCTTCAGATATAATTGAACGCGAAGGCGCAAAACGCAAGGAAGATTCGTTTCCTTGTGTTTTTGCGCCTTATTTTTTCTTGGGAAATGGGATATCCTGTTTACTGACAATGGTTTACTTGGCGGGTGACATATGACTACTTGGCAAGTGACATTTGACCACTTGTCGAGTGACATATGATTACTTGGCAGGTGACATTTGACCACTTGGCGGGTGACATATGATTACTTGGCTACTGACTTATGGTTACTTGTCGGGTAACAATTGATTACTTGTCGAGTGACAATTGATTACTTGTCGAGTGACATATGATTACTTAGCGGGTGACAATTGGTTACTTGACGGGTGACAATTGGAGACTTTTTTGAGTATCCGGGCGACCACAAGGGTGCGCCCCTACGAATGACAACCGATAATTGGTCAATTGGCTTATGTAAATTAATAATTGCCTGCATTCTTACGGATATTTATTGCCTCTCATTATCACACTTGCCGGGGTAAATGATGCTATGTTGATATGCTATCATTTTACCGTCGGAAAGAATTACACCACTGGAAAATTCCATATATTTACCCCATCAAAACTAAACATACGGTCATGAAACGTTCGGTAATTACTCTTTTCATTGAGATGTTTGCTATCATGCTTTGCTTGTCTCAAAATCTAAAAACAGAGAGCTCGACCTTTGACAACCTCTCGGATGAGAAGCATATCACCCGTACAAAAAATGATCTCAAAGAGATATCCGGCAAGAATGTATTTACCACTATTCATCAGAAAGTAAACCCATCTTTACCCCCAATTCATCAGGCATATTTCAAATCAAAGCCCAACTACAGATTACTGTATGCTGCACACGGGGATTTATTTCAGAATAAGAAACAAGACTATGCATTTGTGGTGTACGACAAGGAGCATAATCGGATTTCAATTCTTGTCTATAATGATGGGAGACATCAATATGCAGAGTTATATCGGGACATAAAAGTAGAAAACGGACTCGAAAATGCCGATTGTAATTATTCATCCTTCGGAACGCTGGATTACCAGATTGCTCACGATATCGTCTATCAAAAGGTATATTTAGAGAAAAAACCGGGAAGCTATCTGGTAAATACGATATGTAAAATCACTCCTCTTACCCGGGACAAAGACATCGCCTTTAAAGAAGGCTGTAAAAGCAGAAAGATTTCACGGGAGCTCTTCCAAAAGTACTGTTCACTGCTGATTTCCACCAGCACAACCTACAATAACTGGGAAGGGCTGATGTATGACAAGACCCGGAATGTTTTCATCATCTTTTACGGGCAGGCGTTTGCCGATTAATCTTAACCGTTGAACGGAACAGCCAACATCCCTGTTTAATTTACACACCTCCAAATGCAGCAAACCATGAAAAGCTCATCTTATCCGGTGCTAATTATTGCCTTTATCCTCTTACTTGGCTACACTGAACGCATTAACGCCCTCGACCACGATCCTTTACAGAAAGAGATTAGTCTGCACTTTGGAGCGTTCAGCCCAATTGTGCCGGAACATTACCCAACCTTTTGCCTGTCTTCTACCCGCATTGAATTTTCCTATTTCATCTATAACGGATGGGGACTTCGTTCAGGATTCCGGTTTACCAATCCATTTCCTGGCTGCCGGTCCATCTATTCGGTTCCGCTTCAGGTCTGTTACCGCACCAATTCGTTTACATTTGACCCCAATGAAATGGAGACTGAGAATCTGGGGGAGACTATTTTCTATTCCTTTATGAGCCTAATGCCCATTAATTTTGAATTCAACGGGGGCGTGAATCTGGGCTACGCCGATACCCATCCTGTCAATAGAGATCCGGTAAAGCATCAGACTACGCAAGAATCTTATTATGGAGTCTATCAAAACATATATGGCTCCCTCAATGCAGGCACCCGAATGAATTTCCAGATTTGGCACTTTAATCTGTTCTTTGACTATCAGCTAAACTATTTGCCCTCCCATAATTTCTCCTTTTATAGCGATTATGGTAAGGCAAAGGGATACTCTCCGACGTGGCTTAATGAGCTCTCCGGCGGATTGCAATTGAGGTTCTGATATGAAATAGCAAAGGCGAACAACCAGTACTGGGAGTTCGCCTTTGTCATTTATCTTATTGATTCACCCCGTGACTCAGGGCATGGGGGTGAATGAAATGTTTCTATTTATATATCCGGTCAAAAACCTTCTTCTGTGGTCCGGTAAGCAATGAACGAATCTTATTTTGATAAACCGTTTCCTGTCTCTTTCGCTTAGACTGTAAACTCCGGATTTCGGCTGTGGCTGTGGCAAGCGGCTCATTTTGCAGTGTGGGAAGCTTCTGATTCAGGGCAGAAAGCTTGTTATCAATTTGCTTCAACCCACGATCCCGGTTCTTCTCAAGAGCAAGAATCTTCCTCTTCTGAATCGCGGTCAGATTTGGCAGTTGTGTCGTTACCGAGAGGTGTTGCTGAAGCAGACTTTTCCTAGCGCTTTCGATAGCATCCTTATGTACATCGTCGTACAATACGGGCTTTTTTGACG
>JAUZOF010000118.1 GCA_030706585.1 Bacteroidota bacterium | reverse complement strand
TGTTTCAATCATTGGTGTTGCAAGCGAACCAGCAGCACAAGGCACTCACCATCCGATCATTGCCCTGGACGATATACACGTTAGTTATTGGGTTGATTGGTATAAATACAAAAATAAAGGTCTCTATGCAGGTGTCGCTGAAAACGTTTTTTCTTCAACTGACATTGTCGGTTTAACCGGTCAAATAAAAATTTCTGGCGCACTTGAAGCAGGTGATGTTTATAATATTACAGGACAAAAAGTTGCATCTTTCGGTCGTGACAACCAAGTTATTTCTGTCCCTGCAGGTGTTTATCTTGTAAAAGAACAGGGTCAACCCGCAGTGAAGGTTTGTGTAAAATAATTCATATAAATGCCAAGAAGAGGGTGTCCCATAAGGATGCCCTCTCTTATTATTATCCCAATCGAAGTCATTGTAATCAGCTCGGAAATTAGCAACTTAGAGCATGAGGACAACAAAGAATAAACAAGTCTTTAAAGATTACCCACAGGGTCAAAGCACGCTGTTCCCGAAATCACTGATAAAATAAAAGAAGGGACCCTGTTTGTCTGATCAATACAATAGTTGATCAATTATTATATCCTTAGGTTTAAAAACTGATAAAGGAAGCGGAACAAGCAGTTATCATCCCCGTATGTTGCTTAAAGTGCTCTTTTTGCATACCTGAATAACACTTACTCTTGTCGCAAAATAGCGACAGCCCTTGAAGAGAATATCCTCTCTATGTGGCTTTCCGGTAATTAAACCCTGGTTCGCCGTAGCCTGCATCAAAATTCACACCAACATCAAGAAACCGCAGTCTGCCGTTCGGCGAATGGCTATGCCTTCGTCGTCATAAAACCAAGGCCTCCGGCTCTACCTTAACGTTAAATATCGACACCAAAATATTTGAATTCCCGAACGACCTTCAAAAATAACCATTCCTTTCCGATTATCCTGCCTCACCACCCACATTATACTTGTGCAATCGCTGACTTATTACTGAAACCACATTCCTGTTTTTATTGTCGCTTACTTACTGCGAACCGGACCTCTGTTTATAATTCGCAGTTCCACTATAAAAATCGAACATAACACGGCAGTCTGAAGACATTTTGCCCACCCTTTCCTATACCTTTCCCTATACTTGAATATAGGTTGATTATAGGTTATCCCATGGATATCTATGGATATCTATGGTGAATGTATGAGTAAAAGAAAGGACTAGCTATATTAAACCTTATTGCAAGGTATAAGCAATCCTTGAAGAAACCTTTGAATTAAAGACACATTTGATGGGTAAAAAAGAAAGCATTCCTTTTTAGAATGAATGCGCTCCTCATTTGCCAACTGTAAACGATTCGAATGGAGGATGAATGCCGATAAGACTGAAAAGGAAGATATGGCCTCCGGTTATTCACTGGTGCCAAATATTGGAATAGAATTGGGAAAGGTAAATACAACAGGGGAAAGGGGGGGAGATGAAACAGACCGAAACCGGAAGAGTATTGAAGGTGTTTAGAGGGGATAAAACAGTTGTGTTGCTTTTGCGAAACAGTGATTAGATGACTTGAAGTCATCCAGTCACTTACGTCTGCAATATTTTCTATATGGGATAACATTTACCTTCTTCTGCCAGCACCGTTTCGGGGAAGAGCGTTTTAGCTTCTTCCAGCAAGACGTTCAGGTCGGTATAGCGGGCAGAGAAGTGGCCAATCACCAGTTTTTTCACCTGGGCAGCCTGGGCGATCTTTGCAGCCTGCAAAGCGGTGGAGTGCATTGTATGTTTGGCGCGGGCTTTCTCCTTTTCCAGAAAAGTAGCTTCATGGAAAAGCAGATCGGCTCCCTCAATAATCGGAACAATGGCCTTATGATAAGCGGTATCGGAGCAATAGGCATATTTGCGCGAAGGCTCCGACGGACGGGTCAGCTTCTCGTTCGGAATCACCGTACCATCTTCACGGACAAAGTCGGCACCCTCTTTCAGTCGGTTCATGTCGCGCACCGGCACCTGATAAAAGTCGGTCATCTCGCGAATGATATGACGAGGACGTGGTTTCTCTTCGAAGAGAAATCCACAGGTAGGAACCCGATGCTTCATAGGTATAGAATAGACCCGGAGCGACCGTTCCTCCAGAATCAGCTCGTGCTTTTGCGGGGCAATGGGATTGAATATGACTTTATAGGGAAGCTCGGCACAAAAATAATCGAGTAGCGGACGAAAGACTTTTTCGGCATCAGGATGGGCATGCACCACCAGATCACCGGTACGGTCCAGCAAGCCGAGCGTAGAGATCAACCCCATCAATCCGAAACAATGATCACCGTGCAAATGAGACAGGAAAATATGAGTGAGGCGGCTGAATTTCAGTTGCATCTTGCGCAATTGCGTCTGCGCCCCTTCGCCGCAATCAATCATAAAGAGATTATCGCGGAAATTCACCACCTGTGAAGTGGGATTAAATCGTGTTGTGGGCAATGCCGAGCCGGTGCCCAATATATTGAGGTCAAATTTTTCCATGTGTCAGGATTTTTCAGAAACAATACTGGTTATCTCTCCGTCAGCCAACAAGGTTATCAGCGCATCCCCTATTTCAATTTCGGTTGTTGACCGAACCGCCTTACCCTCCTTCAGGGTAATCGAATAGCCTTTGCGTAGAATTGTTTCGGGCGAAGAGAGCCGGATAATCTGTTCGGCCAGGTGAAGTTTCTGTTGCTCTTTCTCGATACGACGCTCAACAGCCAATGCAATCTGCTGCTCCAGTTCCGGCAAATGCTTTTGCTGATTTGCCAATACGTTTTGGATAAAGAATGGCAGCTGGCTTTCGAAGCGGTTAAGCTTCAGTTGTTCGTTTTGCAAATGCTTGTGGGTGGACGAAGAGAGATAATGCGATAGATTTTGCAGGCGATAGGTCTCGTTCAGGATGCGCTGGGCCGCCTTGTCCAGGATAAAATCCTGCGCTGACAGCAGATCATCTTCCTGCTCTTCCATCCGTGAAAGCAGAAATTCGGCTACAGCAGTCGGGGTCTTCATGCGGGTATGCGCCACCATGTCAAGCACCGACTCATCACGATCATGCCCAATCCCGGTAATCACGGGCAGGGGAAACTCCGCACACCGTCTTGCCAGGGCATAGCTATCGAAACCACTCAGCTCGGAGACCGCTCCCCCACCGCGGATAATCACCACGGCATCGAAGTGCTCCTGATAGTTTTCGATTTTGGAAAATGCGGATAAAATGGAAGCTTCGGACTGGGCGCCCTGCATCAGGGCAGGAAAGAGTTTCGGGTAAAAGACAAACCCGCGGCTGTTTTTCAGAAGCTGGTCGGTAAAATCTCCAAAACCGGCTGCCGTAGCCGAGGAGATCACGGCAATACGTTGCATCACATCAGGAAGTTCCAGGGCTTTATTATTTTCAAAAACACCCTCTTCTTTCAGCCGTTTGATGACCTCCAACCGTTGGCGCATCATGTCTCCCACAGTATAGGAGGGATCAATATCGAGCACATTCAGGCTGGGACCATAGACTTCGTGGAAATCGACATTTACCTTTACCATCACCTTAATGCCACTGGTAAAAGACTGTCCCGTCTCCTCCTCAAAATAGGGTTTTATTACCCGGAAGGTATTTGCCCAAATGTTACCGCGCATTTTAGCAATAATATTACCACTGCGGCTATCCTTCTCTATAAACTCTACATAGCAATGTCCCGGTCCGGAAGTCCGCACCTCACTCAGCTCGGCACGCACCCAGTAACTGTCGGGAAAACATTCCCGCAGCGCCAGCTTGATTAGGTTATTTAGTTCGACAAGGGAAAGAATATCGTTCATTTGAGGACTTTTGTCATAAAACGGAAGTTCTTATTTTCGATGCAGACAATATACACCCCCTTGGGCAGGCGATTAGTATTCAGCAACTTCTCTGTGCCGTTAAATTTGTCACACATCGCCATCTGCCCCCATGCCGTGTACAGATGTGTAGTATAAAGGCTGTCGCTAATCGGCAGATTCTTGATGCACAGGCTTTTTGTAGGTTTGAAATAGACCTCAATATTTTCAGACAAAACCGGAGGTAGTCCCTGGGTCGTACTCAGATAGGCATTCATGTAATCAGGCACACCGTAGCCATAACGATTATCAGGCTGTTTAAAGAATGAAGAATTTCTACGAATAAGATCCAGAAGTTCTTTGTTTGTCATTTTTGGCAAAGCTTCCCACAAACAAGCGGTTAAACCGGTAGTCAACGGGGCCGAAAAAGAGGTTCCGTTTGACGTTGTCAACGAACCGCTCTGATCGACCAGATAGGTCCCCTCACCCACGGCAACCACATCAGGCTTTACACGATTATCCGCAGTGTAACCCAGCGAACTGAATGCTGCAATTTGCGCCGAACTATTGATTGCTCCAACGGTCAGCACATCTCGTGCATCAGCCGGAGCATTGATTTTTTCCCAGGGTTTGTTTCCTTCGTTTCCGGCACTGACTACCACAAGAATCCCCTTATCAGCAGCCTTCTGGGCTGTGCGTGAAATGAAAATCGTTTTTCCGTCAAGCTGTTCATGAGTATGATTCATCGATGCCACATCAAAGGTGGAATAACCCAGTGAGGTATTGATCAAATCCACCCCCACACTATCGGCAAATTCTGCCGCGGCCGCCCAGTAATCTTCCTCAACCGGAAATTCCGAACTGGAATCTTCCGAACGAAGCAGCCAAAATGAGGCTTTCGGAGCCGAGCCGATAAAACGAAACGAATCAACTGCAGCCATTACCGAAAGGACCATCTCCCCATGACGATCTCCCGAAAAAACATCGCCTCCCGGCTGTACAAAATCTTTCGTTCCTAATACCTGAGTCTTAGTAAGGGAAGTAACTGTATTAGCATTCAGAAATCCTGCATCGATCACGGCGATGGTCATCCCGTCACCGCGGTAATTTGCGCTGTGCAGAAGATTGCCGTTACTGATTTTTATCTGGTCAAAGCCATAGCCATATTCATCCATGGTTGACGTGGCTTTTTGCTGGTCTTCAAAGCTTTCATTCCGGAGTGATAGTTTCTGTGAACCGGTCTGTCCCACCCATACCCACTCTGTGGCAGTCACACAAGGCAAATTACGGACAAGCTGCATCAGGCTGCTGTCATTTAAAGACACAACAACGCTGTTCATCCACTTACTTTTGGATATAACTTTAGCTCCTGTTTCACTGATTTGATTAATATACAGCTCAGAAACAGGCAAATCAGTCGAATCAACCGCAATATTTTGCTTAACTCTTCTTTCTATAGACTTACGGGAAAGAAAACCTTCGGGATTGACAATGCTGAAGAGAGAGCCGTTTTTGTCTTTAAGCCAGACTCTGAACTTATATTCTGTTTGTGAAAATGCAATCAGCGAAAAAAAAATGAAGAGTAAACAAACTCCTTTTTTCATTATCAGATACGAAAAATCAATTGATAATTATCTATTTACCCACAAACATAGCACATTTTTTCCTGAAAATCACCTCTTGCGTACACTAATGTAACAAACAGCCCGAAACGCTTTCTCTATGCAGAGAAATTTTTTATCGATTTTGTGCCCATCAAAGCGACACAAAACAAACTGCTAAATACTACAAATGATATATATGGCAACAAATAGCATATTTACATATTTCGTAAAAGAGGCAGCAACCATCTGATTAACGAAAGAGAAAGTGTGCCCGAAAGAAACCTCACACCAGCAAGTTTAGCTATTCACATTCACCACATCCAACAGAGGCAACCTGAAAAACAAATCACTTTGTCTATCCAATAAAATATTTTCTTTCATTTTGAAAGCATACAATATCATTTCATTTACACAAAACCAATACCTTTCCCACATTCACAGTCAAGCATTGAACAAAACGGCAAGCAAATACGTTACAGATCCATGTTGCACAACATATATAAATCAGACCCTCAAGTGGCCTTATATGCCGCACAACATATTTTTCAGTTTGTATTTTTCGTTTTTTAACTGCCAATGTAGTACAATTGTAACAAATACACTTTATCTTTGCAATGTAATTAAAACACAAAGTTGAATTACAAACAAGCGCAGACAATCTGCAATCAGTACTTTCAGGTAATGAAAAGCACTGATAAAATGTCAAACTAAAATTTATAATTATGAGACTTACAAAATTATTCGTAGTGTTAGCCGCTCTTAGTGTAACAGTAGCAGCTAAAAGTGAAGAAAGAGCTGAAAAAGCTTTAGATGTAAAAACTCCTCTCCGTGGAGTGTCAGTAGCAAAAGCTAAATACACCCTGATCAACTTCTGGTCAAACAGTGATGAAGCGTCAAAAGCAAGTGTGGCAAACCTGGCGAAAGAGCTGAAAAACGCTAAAACAACTAAAATCGAGATGGTAGCCGTTGCATTTGAACCGTTGAAACTGGCTTATGAAACCAGCGATATCGCGAAAGATGATGTGTATGGAGATGCTTACAAAACTTACAAAGTCCGCAAAAGCCTGAGCAACTACCTGGTTGACGCAAGCGGTAAAGTAGTAGCAAGAGACCTTACACCGGAAAGTTTAGCTTTCTATATCAATGAAGTAAAGTAACCTTTAAATCCACATGTATGGAACCTTATAATCAAACAAACACAAAATTAAAGGAGCTGTTCTCAAGAAAATAGATGAACAGCTCTTTTTTTTGCCCTAAAGTCAACGAATTCAAACTTTCCTGCAACATTTCCCCTCCAAACTGCGTCTTCACTTATATCACTTTACCATAAAAATGAAGACCATGAAAAAAATTCTATTTCTCACAATTCTACTCATTACAGGATTACACCTCCAATCCTGCGACAAAAACAGCAACAAGTCAAACCCGACACCGAATATCCGGGAAATGCGTGCCGGTGAGAAAGCGGTTATTTCATCTTCTAACCGGTTTTGCTTCGATTACTTCAAACTGCTATCAGCAGCTGAAAAAGATACCAATGTCACTTTCTCCCCGATTAGCGCACATGCCGCGCTGAGCATGCTGATCAACGGAGCCGACGGAACCACCAAACAGGAAATCAAGGACGCCCTGCGTATATCAACCATGAGCGACCCGGAAATCAATGAATCTTTCAAAAGCCTGAAAGAGTACCTTCTTCAGGTAGACAACAGCGTTACACTGAATATAGCCAATTCCGTCTGGGCCAGACTAGAGCTCCATATCAAAAGCTCTTTTGCCAATACACTCCGAAACTACTACAGCGCTGAAGTGCAGTCCCTCGATTTTTCAGGTACCGGAGCGGTAAAAACAATCAACAATTGGGTAAGCAACCAGACAAAAGGCAAAATCCCCACCATCATTGACGACCAGAAAATTGCATCGGATGTCGTTATGTATTTGCTGAATGCCGTCTATTTCAAATCTGACTGGAAAACCAAGTTTGACAAAACCAAAACACAAAAAGCCGGTTTCACTAAAGATGACCGAAACGTTATCCAGGTGGATATGATGCAGAGCGAAAAGATGGAAGCGTGGATGTACTATGATAACTCGGTGCAATTCATCGACATTCCGTTTGGCAATGGAGGATATTCATTCACCGTAATCATGCCAAACGGGGCAAAAACGCTGGATGAATTTATCGGCGAATTCGACAATGATAAACTTCAGACTATCTTAGCGAAAGAACCCGCTGCAAGCAGTGAACCGCTCTATGTTTCCCTGAAAATGCCGAAGTTCAATTTTTCATTCAACCGTGACATGAATGACCTGCTCAAGACAATGGGCATGAAAAGAGCTTTCACGGACACAGCCGAACTCCCGAACCTTTTCGAGGAACAACTCCCTTTGTCCGTCTCCAAAGTGAAACAAAAAACATTCGTGCAGATTGATGAAAACGGAGGAGAAGCCGCGGCTGTTACCTCAGTGGAAATCATAGTCACTTCTGTAGGCCCGGGATCTATCACCGTTGACCGACCGTTTTTATTCCTGATCCGGGAAAAGAACAGCAACACAATATTATTCATTGGAAAAGTACATCATCCTGTGTTTCAATAGCCATTAAAACAACATTGGCCAGCGGAATCATCTGGCCAATGTTGTTTTTTGAAAATACTCAAAGCTTACTTTTCATATCAATCTCGACAGACACAGTTTTATCGCCACGCAATAAAATCATACGCATCGGCCTTTTCGAGCTCACTTCAAACATTCCTTTTATCTCATTGATATCCGTATCAAAACCTCTCTTTCCATTTACCTCCAGTATGCGGTCTCCTTTTTGCACACCCGCCTTCTCCGCCGGAGAATTTGCCCACACGTACAATACTTCCGACAATCGCAACAAAGGATCCATCTGCACTAACTCAATGCCGGCAATATTATAGGACCATCCATCACTAAATCTCGCATTCGGTCTGACATACAACGTATTGTCCGGCTCATTGAAAATAAGATTAAACCGGCTCAATATCTGACTCCCAATTGTCCCGTCCCGTTGCGACTCGGTAAAAACATCTGCAATTGAAGTGGAATCCGGGAAAGAGACGACCGGATTAAAGATGACCGCACTGCCAATTTTAATCCGCGGAATACGACCTATAAATCCGGTAATCTCACCATTCAATCCCTGACCGATAAAGCCACGGATCGAGCTCTTCGGCAGGGCAACAGGCGATACACCGTAAGCCCGAAACCAGGCCGCCAGTTCAGCCCCGGTATCGACGAGCATCTTTACTGTTTTGTTATGACCAGAGGGATCAACCACCGGTATATGCACAAACATTTTCAACCCCTCAACGTCCAATTCCAGCGGTGAATATTTTTTGGGGGCTATGAAGCCTTCATTTTCATAAAACACAATGCGGCGACGGTCATAATTAATCTCCACGACATGATCCTGAAAAAAATCAGAGCCAATCAATCCGTTTATTTTAGTACCAGTATGCTTGGAAAGGTTGAACACATCTTCAGCCAGCACATATAAAGACTGATTTTGCAACCTGATTTTTCCGATATCAATATCATTCCCCGTACTGGTAAAAGCCTGTAACTGATTACCAACACCCAATCCTTTCAGGAACACATTTTGCGAATAATTGAGCGACACGCTATCCTGAGCAGTCAGTTCAGTAATCAATGTAGAGCGGATTCCCGAATCAAGAATCAGGTTAAGAGGAGATGATTTATTGATTCTGGCTTTTATTACAATATACGAGCCCACCACTTCGAATGGTATTGAAGCGATTTTTTTGGATTTCCCCGAAATTTCTATTTGCGGAATTAACATCCAGAATGACAGAAGAATCACAGCAAACTTCATCTGTAAATGGATTCATGGTAAATTCTGTATAAATAGAATAGAAATGAGAGTTTGTTTGTTCATTGTCAGCTAATTTCAAATCAATGCAAACACATCATGAATATACTCCCGGCTTTCGACATTCGCTTTTTACGGACCGCCGATGGAGTCTTACCATAGATTAACAGAGTATCCGATTAAGGAAAAATGATTTGATCTATATTTGTAATGAGCATTAAATGAAAGACACCTCTGATTGAAATAGAATGTTGTTATAAACATATCATTCGACTTGGTGTTTATACCCTATCGAAAATACACACTTTCACAGCATGAAATTTACCCCCGAAAAATACAACATCTCCGACGAGCCGATGAAACCGTTCATCGACCCGGCTGAAATAGAAACATATCTTCAAAACGAAAAGCCGGACAAAAGCCGCGTCAGGGAAATCATCGCCAAATCATTAGCCAAAAACAGACTGACACTGGCAGAAACTGCCGCACTGCTAAATGCCGACGAACCGGATATGATTGAGGAAATCAAGCAAGGCGCCCGCGAACTCAAGCAGCAGATCTACGGAAATCGTATTGTTCTTTTTGCCCCTTTGTATATTGGAAGTAAATGC
>JAUZOF010000117.1 GCA_030706585.1 Bacteroidota bacterium | reverse complement strand
TCTTATCCGATTCGATTTCCCGGATCACATCAGCGCTGTTCCGGCAACGATGCGTATGTTTAAAGTATTGCGATACAGCGCAAAAAGTGCAGTTGTATTTGCAGCCCCGGCTGAACTGAATCAGGGTTACGGGCAGGTATTTTTTCCCTTTAAATATTTCCCGGTCAGGAAAACAATGGTATTGGGGAAGAATTCCATTTCCGTAGTATCTTTTCTGGAGACGATTGTATTTAAGATCTTCCATGATTTCGTCCCATATTCTTTCCACATCACCGATGACTATTGAGTCTGCGTGCATTTCGGCCTCGTCGGGCAGTAACGAAACGTGTATTCCTCCCATAATTACCCTGACTCCCCGTTCTTGATACTCCCGGGCAATTTCATAGGAACGGCGTGCACTGAAAGTTTCTACCGTAATACCCACTAAATCGGTGGGTTCATCATAAGGAATCTCTTCCAGCCTGTCATCGTAAAATATGACTTCCTGGTCATTCCTTTTGCATAATCCGGCTAATAAAGCTATTTGCAAAGGCTCCATACATCCGTCATATAGTTTTATTTCGGGGAATAAATGGCTGATATTCGGCATAATCAGGGTAATTTTCATGGCTAAGGTTTTAAGGAATTGTTATTTCTTGTTAGATGGTGGTTCGCCTGGAATTTTGAGTAACCAGTTGATAATGATGTAATCGCTCAGGAAGGCAATCAGGAAAACTGCTGCGCTCAATATGCCAAAGACCCGGTTGGGCTTGAAATCACTGACAATGAAACAAATAAAACTACCTACTAATGCAAAACAGGTAATCAATAGACTAAAACTCAATGCCTCAAGATTGTCTTTCTGAATTAACCGGCAATATACCAGTTGAATAGCGTAATCCACAATAAGTCCCAGGCAGACAATAGCTGTCATTGCCGTACCCATATTGACATCTATCCCAAATACAATGAACATAATAACCAGAGCGCCGAGCGGTATGGCATTGGCCAGCATACATACACTCGCATTACGGATGCTCCGGGTCAGGACAATAAAGGTCAGGAAGATAATGACAGCTGAAAACAGTAGGGAGCGCAACAACGATTTGGAGTGCATCGTATTGATGTAATCATATATCAATGCAGGGCTGTAATAGTAAAACCGGAACTCGTTTTGTGAATTTTGGGAAATTCTATCCAGTTGGTTTTTAATGACTTCTATCTGATTCGGGTCTTTGATGACAATTCGGATCCGGGAAAGGTTATCTTTGATATAGACATTGTCAGATTTCGGTCTAGTTAGGAACGGATTTCCTCCTAGTTCTTTCCTGTAAAAGTCTATTTCATCTTTAAATGAATAGATATTGCGGACTCCCGGAACCTTTTGGGCTTTTTTTACCCAGTCCAACGTAATTTGTTTGATGCCGGTAGGAGTATTACTGTCTTTCTTTTCAATCAGAACATCCATCCCGAACAGCGAATGGAAATTTGTGGTCAATTCTCTGTAAGTGGGCCGAAGTTCGGTCTTTAAAGGAATAAAGGATTCAAAGTCAGTGTGAAAATATAGCTTGTTGACGAAAAACAGAGACACTATCATGACTGCGATCATGATGGTCCCGAGCGATTTGTTGAATTTCAGCAGTTTGCTCAGCACAAAATGAAGAGAATGATTGGGCATCCGGTTCGCTTTAAAGAAACCGAGAAAGAAAGGCACCGTCAGGAAGGTGACGAAAAACTCCAGCATAATGGACAGCCCGCTGATCAGTCCGAAGTTACGGATATAATCGAAATTACTGAATAGAAAAGAGAGAAAGGCAATAGCGGTAATAAACGATGTAAAGAATGAAGGTACTACATATTTACGGATGGAATAGCGGATGCGCTCTGTTTTATTCATACCGATTGGAGCGTTGTAATAACCAACCAGCAGATAGATGGTATCTGTAAAAGAGGAGATAAAGACCAACGGTATGGCAATCACCGTCACCATATTCAATTTTACATTGAATAGTCCGAAAAAAAAGAGCAGAGGTATAATGGAAAATAGCGCATTACTAAAGACAACAAGCAGGGTAGTGGGATTCCTGAAAAACAGGATCATAGCCAACAGATAAAATACAAGTATATAGAATGAATTCACCATCAAATCCTTGCCAATCGACTTTTCAATCTGGTTTTCTACCTGCAATTCGCTGATTGCTTTGATCCGTTCTATACCGGGATAAGAGCGGATAATGATTGAGTTGAGCTTATCGGGATTAAAGTCCTTGCCGTTCAGATAGAGAATAGTCAGGGTATGTCTGCAATCTACCGAGATCAGTTGCAGCATGAGCGGTATTTGGTTTAACCCGGTGAGGACAGATAGAGTTTGATCGGTCGCGTTGTATTTATATTGGATGTAGGCTTTGGCCCGATAGAGCGATTCAATCTTTGAATCGGGGAAGGAGGCTTTAAGCGACTGCTCCAGTTGGCCGAGGCCTTTCAGAAACTGTTCTATCGAACCTTTTTGAGGAGTAATCTGAATCTGTATATTGTCTTTGTAGGGTTCAAACTGCCTGATTTTGTAATACGCGGTAGTGTAGGGATTGTTTTCAATAAAGTAAGATTTAAAGTCCTCATTGATAGGTATAGGCTTAAGCATTCCCGATATAATCAGGATAAGCAGGAGAATAATTGCAAAATTCGGTCCCCTTTTGTTTGCCAGATAATCCACCACCTTGTTCACAACGCACTGACTTTCTACTTTAAACAAATGAAAAGTGTTATCTGCTTATGTGTTGTAATTATTTTCTTGAATGAAATTCCATCTGATATGCAGTAAATTCAAAATAATAGTTCACTTTTCAGTTATTTTCGGATGAATGATTGTTATAAATGTGTGAATCCGTTTTTGATTCTGAAATCCGGTTTAAATTCTTTCCTTATATCAAAAACGGTTGGTCAAAAACATAAGCCTGACCATGAAAAAATTGATCAAAAGAGTCAATACTCCGGACGAGCTAAATTCCGGATGGGATAATCTGGCTGAATTTTATTTCCAGAAACAGGAATTCCTGGCTCATCTGCATTTTCATAATCCCTGTAATCAACGCTATTATGAACTGTATCGCAATGAGCATCTGGTGGCAGGCGCGATTGTTTATACGCTGACTGTAAATGCTTTGACCTTTTCAAACATTCCCAGCCCGCTTAAAGTACAAGTAATTGGATTGCCTGTTTCGGTGGCTACTCCACCCATTATTGGCGAATCTGAGGAATTTGAATTTTTGCTCTCGGAACTCATTAAAATTGAATCGGGATTAATCCTCGGACTCAACTTTCTCCGGGATTATTTGTCAGGCAAAGCTTTAAATATGAATACATTGCCTACAGTGATATTTCCTGTCAGATACGATAGCCTTGAGGTTTATAACTTGTCTCTTCGGCATCAATACCGGCGGCGCATTCGCAAAGCGCGGGAGAAATTCTCCGGCGTCAGAGCTGAGACATCGTCATGTGTAAGTTTCACGCAAAAGCACTATGAGCTCTATCTGGCGATCATGAAAAGATCCACCACCAAACTGGAGGAACTGAGCTATGAATCGTTTCGCCAACTTCCAGAAAAGTTTCAGTTAACCACTTATTATTCAGGTGATGAAATGCTTTGCTGGCATATCATTTGTAAAGATAAAAAGGTACTCTTTTTCTATTTTGGAGGAATGAATTACGAATTGCGCGATAAATATCATTCGTATTACAATAATTTGCTGGGCATTTTACAAACTGCTTTTGAATATAAATTTCCAATAGTAGACTTCGGTCAGACTGCAGAAACCGCCAAAACCCGTTTGGGAGGTGAACTGAGCCTGCGCCGGATGTTCGTTTACCATCGGAATCCGGTTATTCTCTTTTTATTCAGATTATTATCCCGGTTTATTACCTATAAGTCAAAGACTGTAAAATGCCGGGTTTTTAAATGAATCGATCATTTCTGCCTTATGAGAGTCCTGTTTGTGCGACCTAAACCGTCTCCTGAAACCATTGGACTACAACATGTCATGATTGTTGAACCATTGGAACTTGAAGTATTAGCAACGCTGATACAGGCTGAGCATGAAGTGCGGATTGTGGATCTGATTCTGGAGAAAAAAGAGCTTGTTTATTTTCTGAAAGAGTTTGTGCCTCAGGTGGTTTGTGTAACCGGATACATTACGCACATTCCCGTCATGATTGAGTATTGCCATGAGGCCAAGCTATTTAACGACAATACAATAACGATTGTAGGAGGAGTGCATATTGAGAAATTCCCGGATGATATAGAGCATCAGTCTGTTGATTACCGGGTGATCCGGAATGCAACGCGGACATTTCCTCAACTGATCTCATTTTTAGCTGATAAGGCCGTTTTCCCTCAAGGAGTATTGAGGAAGAATGAAATCGCAATTCACCGGAACTTGCCGGAATATGATTTCTATTTTCCGATTCCTGACCGTTCTCTGACTCAGAAATACAGGGATAAATATTTCTACGTCTTTCACGATAAGGTGGCACTGGTAAAAACCTCCTTTGGTTGTCCCTATCACTGCAAATTCTGCTTTTGCCGAAAAATTACCGATGACCATTACTTTACCCGTCCGTTGGAGGAGGTGATTGAAGAACTTTCAGGCATTCGGGAAAAGGAAATTTACATCGTGGATGATGATTTCCTCGTGAGTAGAAACCGAGTCGCTGAATTTATACGACTACTCAAAGAAAACAATATCAGTAAAAAGTATCTGATTTACGGAAGAGCCGACTTTATTGTCCGTAATCCGGATTTGATAAAGGATTTCAGAGAGGTTGGCCTAAGGACGGTAATTGTAGGCCTGGAGTCATTTAATGATCAGGAACTCAGTGGTTATCATAAAGAGTCGGATAGTAATATAAATATGCAGGCAATGGCGGTTTTGAATCAAAACAAAGTGGATTGCTATGCTGCCGTGATAGTTTCACCTTCGTGGAGTGAAAATGATTTTCGTAAAGCTGGTGATGTGATGCTGGAATTGGGAATTAAGTTCGTCAATCTGCAACCGTTGACTCCGTTGCGGGGAACCGGAATTGAGATTGATGATAGAAACCTGATTATTCCACGTGATGAATACGCCAAATGGGATCTGGCTCATGTAACCATTCGTCCGGAAAAGATGAGTGTAACCGATTTTTACCGAAATATTATGAAGTTGTATCAACGCATTATCCTGAATCCTAAAACCTTGCTTAGGCATGCAAAATATCCGCTCTATTTGCAACTCAGAATGATGGTAGGCGTAAAAAAGGTACAGCTGCAATATCGCAATAAAATCATGGAGACCGGAAAAGATGCCTAAGGTTCTCTTTATACAACCCTCGCAATATCTGGTTAGGGGCGGCATTGTCAAGCAAAAGAAGCTCTATCTGCCGGGACTGGTATTTCCGCTACTGGCGGCCATGCTTCCTATTCACTGGGAGGTGGAAGTCAGGCTGGAGGTGATTGATGATATTGATTTCAATACAGATGCCGATATGGTGGGAATCGGAGCGATGGGGCACTCCATTTTTAGGGCATTTGACCTAGCGGATGAATTCAGAAAGCGGGGAAAGGTTGTTTTTATGGGTGGCTATATGGCTTCTATGGTGCCAGAAATGGCATTGCAACATGCAGATAGTGTGGTGATTGGCGATGCGGAGGTTTCTTTTCCGCAATTAATAGCTGATTTTGAGAATACGGGTCAACTAAAGCCGATATATGACAATCCACTGACAGAGCTAAAGCATTTACCCATACCAAGATATGAACTACTGACGGCAAAACCAATTGGAGACATGCTACCGGTTCAGGCCGGTAGGGGATGTACACACGGTTGCAGTTTCTGCTCGATAGCCTGCATCTATAAAGGCCGGCACATGATGCGCCCGATTGACGAAGTGATTCGCGATATTGAATATATACGGAGTCTGGGGTATCGCAAGTTTTATCTGATTGATGATAATATCATGAATAATCCGGCCTATCTGGATGAATTGTGTCAGCGAATAGAACCGCTCAGGATGAAATGGTCAAGCCAATGTACGATGGATCTGGCCAAAAACGATTCGTTACTCAAACAGGTGGTAAAGTCGGGTTGTGAGATACTGAGCCTGGGGTTGGAAAGTATTTCCCAGGAAGGACTGGATAAACTCAATAAAAGCTGGCTTAGAGTAGATGATCACCGGACGCTGATAAAGGCATTCAACGATGCAGGAATTATGATTAGTGCAGAGATGATTATCGGAACGGATGGGGATACAACTGATACATTAAAGGCTACTTACGATTTTATCAAAGAGTGCCGGATTCCTCTGTTGCGCATCTATATTCTCACTCCTGCACCTGCCACAAGGCTTTATACCGAGTTAAAACATTCAGGAAGACTGATACACGAAGACTTCAGGCATTATAATTCGTCAGAATGCGTCTATTATCCAGAGCGGATGACGCCGGAAGAACTCACCGATATGTATAACTGGTTGAATGGTAGGATATTTTCGATGAATAGCATCGTATCACGAACATTGCTTAACAAGCAATTTCTACGTTACCCGTTGAAATACCTGTTTGCTTTTTTCGTAAATCTGCATTATAGGTCTTATGTCAAAAGAGGAGAAACCCCGCTGATTGTATGATTTTCAAACCTAAATCATGAAGCTATGCAAAACAGTTCTGCAATACCCGATATCTCAACACTTTACCGTCTTCCATTTTCCAAGAATGATAACCCCAACGGGTGGGTGGAGATTACTACCGATTGTAATCTCAGGTGCCCCGGGTGTTACCGCGGATGCAACAGAGACGATAATATTGCTCTTCATGTGCCACTTGAACAGGTGATGGCAAACGTGTTGGAAATGAAACGAATACGTAATTGTCAGATCATCTCTCTGAGTGGGGGAGAGCCCCTGTTGCATCCCGACCTGGAAAGTATTGTCCGGTTTATCCGTGATAACCAAATGTTCCCCTTTGTTCATACTAACGGATTGCTGCTGACTCCGGAACTGATAACCAGATTAAAAAGAGCCGGACTTGCCGGGCTTATCATTCGTGTCGATTCCCTGAGTCGTAATCGTGCAACAACCGAGGAGGCTTTGAACAGTGTCAGGCAAAAGTACGGAGAAATGGTAAATGCAATAGGAGGGATTCACCTTACTTTTCTTTGTGTGGTCAACAAGGAGAATATCGGTGAAATCAATTCGGTGGTGAAATGGTCGATAACCAATGCTAAATTGGTGGATTTCATCACTTTTATCCCAATGCGGCAGGTTCTTTTTCAGAAAACAGACGTGATTGACAGCTCTAAGTGGATTTATTTGCAGGATTTGTGCGAACAGATACAATCAGTAATCCCAGACATTCGGTATGCTTCATATTTGGGAAGTAAGGTCGAGAATACAGCGATGAAGTGGCTGCAATCTCCATGGATTGTGATGAATAACCGCATTCTCGGTTACGCCGGCCCGAAATTTGTGGAATCATTTCAGATGTTTCATCACCTGTTTAAAGGAAAGTATGCCTATAAATTCGGTCAGGGACGAAGCTATCTGAATTTCTTCCAGATTTTGATAATCAGTGTTTTCCTTTCTGATTTTCGGGGTGTTGCCCGTAGTTTCTTCAAAGAAATAATCAGTAATCCGTTGAATTTGTTTCAACGTGCAACTGTTCAGTTGCTTTGCTACATCATTCCGCCCGGATTGGTTGATGGGATGCGCGATGAGTGTGACGGATGTCCCGATGCAATTCTATATAACGGAAAACTGGTTCCGTCGTGTGGATTAGAAGAGTACAAACTTTTTGAAAATCAAACCGATAATATTCAGAAAGATGATAGCTATCGATAAGGTTAGGTCATGCCGGGATTTTGGTCGTTTTATCAGTTTTCCTGACCTGCTTTATAAGGATGATCCTAACTATGTCCCGGAATTGCGTATTGTCCGGAAAATGATGCTGGACAGGAAGAAGAATCCATTTTTTAAACATTCCAAAGCCGAGTTTTTTATGGCGGTTCAGGATCATAAAGTCGTGGGACGAATTGCGGTTATTCGCAATAACATTCATATCCGTCAGACCGGAGAGCAATGCGGTTTCTTTGGCTTTTTTGATGTTGTAGAAGATTACGAGATTGCCAAACGACTGATTGATCAGGCAGTTATGTGGCTAGAGAACGAAAAGCTGGATTGTCTGATCGGTCCTGAAAATTTTACTACAAACGATTCCTGTGGCATCCTGGTTTCCGGTTACGACACTCCACCAGTGGTGATGATGCCCTATAATAAACCCTATTATGAAGAATTTCTGAACCGGTACGGATTTCAGAAAGAGATTGACCTCTATTCTTATTGCCTGAATCACCTTTCTTTCAAACATAATTATTTGAAAACGCTATGCCATAGGATAAAAAGCAATCTGATGGATTCCGGCATTAATGTCAGATCCATTCAATTTGGAAATCAGGAGGAAGAAATAAACCGGTTAAGGGAGGTGTATAATCTGGCGAACCAAGATAACTGGGGATTTATCCCGCTGGACGAGAATGAGTTTCGGGAAAAAGCTTTGCAACTAAAGCAGTTAGTAACTGAAGAGCTGATTCTGGTGGTTGAGAAAGATGGCCGATTCATTGGTTTTGTAGTAGCAGTTCCCGATATTAATCAGATACTTATACGGATAAAGGCCGGTAAACTGGGATTGTTCGGCTTATTGCAAATGTTTTGGCATAAACGAAAAGTAAATAATTCCCGTATTCTGATTCTTGGTGTGCTCGAGGAGTACAGGAATAAAGGCATTGATATTTACCTATACGAAAAGATTCAGGAAAATCTGAAGGCTAACGGTATATTTCGTTGTGAAGCCTGTTATGTGTTGGAAAACAATGAAACGATGAACGCAATTCTCGAGAAATTGGGAGGGGAGAGAATTAAGACTTACCGGATTTACCGGTATAAAATGAAATGAGCATGAACACATGTTTCAAAGAGCATGACATTATATGTGAGTTACATATTTAGCCAAAACCAAAGATAATTAATGACATATGAAAAATTGTAACGGACGGAATGGGCCATAAAAAACCTCCGGAAGATTACCTCCGGAGGTCAAAGCTATAATTTGTGAATTATATTTCTACTCTTGAATACGGAGCAGCATCCATGCCGCAAAATTGCTTATCCTGGTATTTGAAATAGCCCGCCATAGCGACCATTGCTGCATTGTCGGTTGTAAATGCGAATTTCGGAATATAGATCTTCCATCCGTATTTCACTGCATGATCTTCAAATGCCTGACGTAGTCCGGAATTGGCGGAAACACCACCTGCCACAGCGACTTCTTTTACGCCGTATTCCTTAGTTGCTTTACGCAGTTTATTCATCAGAATATCAACGACAGTTGCTTGTAAAGTAGCGCAAAGATCAGCTTTGTTTTTCTCTATAAAATCGGGGTCTTTCTTCAGTTCATCACGCAACAGGTAGAGAAATGAGGTTTTAAGTCCGCTAAAGCTGTAATTGAAGCCCGGAATATGGGGTTTATTCAAAGTAAAAGCATTTGGATTGCCCTCTTTTGCCAGTTTATCAATTGCAGGGCCTCCGGGATAACCAAGCCCTAGAGACCTGGCAACCTTGTCATAGGCTTCTCCAGCGGCATCATCCCTGGTCTTGCCTATGACCTCAAAGTCTCCATAGCCCTTCATATGCACTATGAAGGTATGTCCTCCCGATACTACAAGGCAAACAAAAGGAGGTTCCAGTTCCTTATGTTGTATAAAGTTTGCACTTATATGGCCTTCTATATGATTTACTCCAATAAGCGGTTTCTTAAGTGAATAAGCCAGGCCTTTGGCATATTGAAGCCCTACCAAAAGAGCCCCTACCAGGCCGGGTCCATAAGTAACAGCTACCGCATCGATATCCGCAATATCCGTATTTGCCTCTTCCAGTGCTTCCTGCACCACCGCATTTATTACTTCAACATGCTTTCTT
>JAUZOF010000116.1 GCA_030706585.1 Bacteroidota bacterium | reverse complement strand
CTTCTCCGGTGCGCTTGCAGTAATCTCATCGAAAGCACCGATAATTTTGTGTCTCTGCCCCGGTGTTACGGGCTTAAATTTACGTACTGCCATTTTCTAATTAAATATTGCTGTAAAAATCAATTACTTCACCATCAGCCAAAGTTACCAGCGCTTTTTTGTAAGAAGCGGTTTTACCGGCGATGATACCGGTTTTAGTGTAACGGCTTTTTCTTTTACCTGAGTAGTTGATGGTGTTTACATCTAATACAGTTACACTGTAAAGATCTTCAACTGCTTTTTTAATCTGAATTTTGTTAGCATCAGGAGAAACGCGAAAACCGTAAACATTACGTTTTTCGGTCAGAACAGTCATTTTTTCTGTAACGATTGGTTTAATAATGATACCCATATTGCTCAGTCTCCTTTACTTTAAAAATTATTGATTACAGCCAGTGAAGCCTCAGTAAGAACTAAACACTTAGCATCCAGCACTTTAAATGTGTTCAATTCAGGCACTGTAACTACAGATGCTTTCTCCAAATTTCGAGCCGACAAATATACGTTTTTATTTTGGTCTGCTAAAACCAAAACTAACTTTTTATCAGCCACTTGCAGGCCTTTAGTCAGAGCTACGAACTCTTTAGTTTTAGGTGCTTCGAAAGCGAAATCTTCTACTACGATGATTGCATTTTCTTGTGCTTTGTAAGCCAATGCTGATTTACGAGCCAAAGATTTAACTTTTTTGTTCAGCTTGAAGTGATAGTCGCGTGGTTTAGGGCCAAATACACGGGCACCACCTACCATAACCGGTGAGTTGATATCCCCAGAACGGGCTCCACCGGTACCTTTTTGTCTTTTCAACTTGCGGGTTGAACCAGACAATTCGCTTCTTTCTTTAGATTTGTGAGTTCCCTGACGGCCATTAGCCAGAAACTGTTTTACGTCAAGATAGATAGCGTGGTCGTTAGGCTCAATACCAAATACTGAGTCATTGAGTACAACAGTTTTCCCTGTAGCTTCTCCTTTGATGTTATATACACTAAGTTCCATTACTTCTCAATTAAAACGATTGAACCTTTACATCCTGGTACAGAACCTTTCACAAGAAGAAGGTTGTGTTCAGCGATCACTTTTAACACTTGAAGGTTTTGTACAGTTACGCGAGCGTTACCTGTCTGACCAGCCATTCTCATACCTTTGAATACACGAGAAGGGAATGAGCTGGCACCCACAGAACCGGGAGCTCTCAAACGGTTGTGCTGACCGTGGGTAGACTGACCTACACCACCGAATCCGTGACGTTTCACAACACCCTGGAAACCTTTACCTTTTGATGTACCTACCACGTCAACGAAACCGTTCTCTTCGAACAAGTCAACTGTCAATACATCACCTGCTTTGTACGCGCTTTCAAATTCTTTGAACTCGGCCAAGTGTCTTTGTGGAGCTACTCCAGCTTTTTCGAAGTGTCCTTTTTCAGGTTTGTTGGTGTGTTTCTCTTTTTTCTCGATGAAACCCAACTGTACAGCTTCGTAACCGTCTGTTTCAACAGTTTTCACTTGAGTTACCACACAAGGACCTACTTCGATAACAGTGCATGGTACATTTTTACCATCGGCACTGAAAACGGATGTCATTCCGATTTTTTTTCCTAATAATCCTGGCATTTCACTTTTAATTTAAATATATCAAACTTTGATTTCTACTTCTACACCACTTGGCAATTCAAGTTTCATCAATGCATCAACTGTTTTTGCAGTTGAGCTATAGATGTCGATCAGTCTTTTGAATGAAGACAATTCGAATTGCTCTCTTGACTTTTTATTAACGAAAGTCGAACGGTTTACAGTGAAGATTCTTTTGTGAGTAGGAAGTGGAATTGGACCGCTTACTACAGCACCTGTTGCCTTCACAGTCTTAACGATTTTCTCAGCTGATTTGTCAACCAAAGTGTGATCGAAAGACTTCAATTTGATTCTAATTTTTTGGCTCATTTTTTATTATAGCTATTTTCAGATTTTACTCTTATAAAAGTTCTGCTTTACCTCCTACTTCAGCAAGTACAGCTTTCGCGATTGAAGCCGATACTTCTTCGTAGTGAGAGAAAGTCATTGCAGATGTCGCACGACCTGAAGAGATTGTACGCAATGAAGTAACATAACCGAACATTTCTGCCAGCGGAGTTTTAGCCTTCACGATACGAGCGCCTGAACGGCTGGTTTCCATTCCTTCAACCTGGCCACGACGTTTGTTCAAGTCAGAGATGATATCACCCATGTTTTCTTCAGGAGTTACCACTTCTACTTTCATCATAGGTTCAAGAAGAACAGGACCCGCCTTTTTACAAGCTTCTTTGAATGCTAAGTTTGCACAGATTTCAAATGACAACTGATCCGAGTCAACCGGGTGGAAAGAACCATCCACAAGAACCACTTTCAATGTATCAACTACATAACCTGCCAAAACCCCATTTTTCATTGCGTTCTGGAATCCTTTTTGTACTGAAGGGATAAATTCTTTTGGAATACGTCCTCCTTTTACTTCATCCACAAATTGCAAAGAACCTTCGAAGCCTGCATCTACAGGACCTACTTTCACAATGATATCGGCAAATTTACCGCGACCACCCGATTGTTTCTTGTAAACCTCACGAAGCTCTACGGTTTGTGTAATCGCCTCTTTGTAAGACACCTGAGGACGACCCTGGTTACATTCTACCTTGAACTCACGTTTCAGACGGTCGATGATAATCTCAAGGTGAAGCTCACCCATACCTTCGATAATAGTCTGACCTGTATCCTGGTTGGAAGTTACACGGAAGGTTGGATCCTCTTCAGCCAATTTAGCCAGGCCGGTGCCCAATTTATCCATATCTTTCTGAGTTTTAGGCTCAACAGAGATTCCGATTACCGGCTCAGGGAATGACATTGACTCAAGAACAATCGGATTAGCTTCGTCACACAAAGTATCACCAGTGCGAATATCTTTGAAACCTACACCTGCACCAATATCACCACAACCGATAAAATCTTTAGGATTTTGTTTGTTTGAGTGCATTTGGAACAAGCGAGAAATACGTTCTTTTTTGTCAGAACGAGGGTTGTACACGTACGAACCTGCATCAATCTGACCAGAGTAAACTCTGAAGAAGCAAAGACGTCCTACGAATGGGTCAGTAGCAATTTTAAATGCCAATGCTGACATAGGCTCATCTGTAGAAGGTTTTCTTGACAACACTTTCTCAGGATCGCGAGGATCGTGTCCTTCGATTGCAGGAGTATCAAGCGGACTAGCCAGATACAAACAAACTGCATCAAGCAAAGTCTGAACACCTTTGTTTTTGAATGAAGAACCACACATCATCGGGTTGATAGCCATAGAAAGGGTACCTTTACGCAATGCTGTGTAAATCTCTTCTTCAGTGATAGTAGATGGGTCATCAAAGAATTTCTCCATCAAAGTCTCATCAAATTCAGCTACAGTTTCGAGCATTTTCTCTCTCCACTCTTGTGCTTCAGCCAGCTCAGCAGCAGGAATCTCTTCTACAGAGTAGTCAGCCCCCATAGTTTCGTCATTCCAGATGATCGCTTTCATTTTGATCAGGTCAACTACTCCTTTGAATGTCTCTTCTACTCCGATTGGAATTTGAATAGGACATGGGTTAGCACCCAACATATCTTTCAACTGACGAACTACTTCAAAGAAGTTCGCACCTGAACGGTCCATTTTGTTTACGTAACCAATACGTGGTACGTTGTATTTGTCAGCCTGACGCCATACAGTTTCTGACTGTGGCTCAACACCACCTACCGCACAGAAAGTAGCAACAGCACCATCCAACACACGCAATGAACGCTCTACCTCTACTGTAAAGTCAACGTGTCCCGGAGTGTCAATCAGGTTGATTTTATATTTTTCACCACCGTAATTCCAGGTAGTGGTAGTAGCTGCAGAAGTAATGGTAATACCACGCTCTTTCTCATGCTCCATCCAGTCCATTGTAGCACCACCATCGTGTACCTCACCGATCTTGTGAGATAAACCGGTGTAGAACAAGATACGCTCAGACGTAGTTGTTTTACCGGCATCGATGTGAGCCATAATACCAATATTTCTGGTATATTTTAGATTTTTATCAGCTGCTGCCATCTTAATTTTTACCTTAATTTATTTGATTAGAAACGGAAGTGAGCAAATGCACGGTTAGCTTCAGCCATTCTGTGCATATCTTCTTTACGTTTGTATGCACCACCCTGACTGTTGAATGCGTCAACAATTTCAGCAGCCAACTTATCAGCCATAGTCTTACCACCACGCTTACGAGCATAGAGGATAAGATTTTTCATACAAATTGATTCTTTGCGATCCGGACGGATTTCAGTAGGAACCTGGAATGTAGAACCACCCACACGACGAGATTTAACTTCCACTTGCGGAGTTACATTCTCTAGGGCTTTTTTCCAGATTTCGAGAGAAGACAGAGCTTCGTTAGACAATTTAGCCTTAACGGTTTCGAGAGCAGTGTAGAAAATAGTATATGAGGTAGATTTTTTACCATCATACATCAGGTGGTTAACAAACTTGGTAACCTTTACATCATTAAAGACAGAATCTGGCAATACCAGTCTCTTCTTTGGTTTTGACTTTCTCATTTTTCAAAAAATTGTGTTCTTGTTTTTGGTTGCTTTGTATAAATCTTCAAATCCCCCCGCCGGGTTCATTTACTCAACCTAGATGAGCCTTACAAAAACTCAAACCAGCTTTAATACTAATTAATTTAATCTCGAGCCTGGGCGTTTAATTACTTTTTCTTTCCGCCTTTAGCCGCTGCTGCTGGAGCTTGACCTGGTTTAGGACGTTTTGCGCCGTATTTAGAACGTCTTTGAGTACGTTTTACAACACCTGCTGTATCCAATGTACCGCGAACGATGTGATAACGTACACCCGGAAGGTCTTTTACACGACCACCGCGTACCAATACGATTGAGTGTTCTTGCAGGTTGTGGCCTTCTCCCGGGATGTAAGAGTTCACCTCTTTACCGTTAGTCAAACGCACACGAGCAACTTTACGCATTGCAGAGTTTGGTTTTTTAGGAGTCGTAGTATATACTCTCACGCAAACACCACGTCTTTGAGGACATGAGTCCAACGCAGGAGACTTACTCTTATCGACCAAGTCTGCTCTTCCTTTTCTAACTAATTGCTGAATTGTAGGCATTTCTTTAGAACTTTAAAATACTTAGTTTATTTATACTTGTTGTGATTATGCAAAATGGAGCGCAAAAATAGGCATTATTTTCGAGTAATCAAGCGATTACCTCGAAAAACTGCTATTTCGCGACCAAAAAGTGGTGCAAAGATAGTGATTTTCAACCGAACAGGCAAGTTTTTTCAAAATATAACATTTTGAGGAAGTTAGCAGCCATTCCGAAGACAATTCAACATACAAAACATCAACTATAATAACCAATATCCGGAAGCCTGCTAATCCATCAACATAAAACAGAAACAGCGTTTAAGCATCCCTCAATGAATACTTGAAACGCTGCCATGAATCAATCAATCAATCAATCAATCAATCAATCAATCAATCAATCAATCCAATTCCACCTTCCACCTTCCACCTTCCACTCCGCAGTCCAGCTTTCTCCTGGTCCTGATTGGTTGATACCAAATTTCCGGGTTAGTTCTCCATCGTGGTCTTCAAAATCAGCCACACCCGACCAGGGTTCAAGACAGACAAAATCGGCATCCTTTGCCGCCCAGATTCCAAAATGAGGGAAGTTACTGAAGCTGAAAGTCAGCTTCTGGTCATCCTTACTATTCTGTAAGAGTATACGCTGACTCTTCATATCGGTCATCACCAAAGCATCGTTATAGAACAACGGATAAGACAGGGGCAAGACTCCGTTTTCCAACGGGACCGCCTCTGCTTTCCGGAGCAATTGGGTACCCTGTAACGGGTGAATGTTCAGCACCTCATCCTGTTCCAGCCAAAGCTGATAATCGCTATAACCCTTATCATCATTCACCTCGATGGCAAAAGCCGGATGCGCGCCGAGAGAAGACCACATCGGTTTATATACGGAGCTGTTCTTAACCCGGTATTCCACACGCAATGCTGCTCCCACCAGGATATACTCCACCTCCAGGTCAAAGTCAAACGGGAACAACGACCGTGTCTCTTCTGTAGAACTCAATCCGAAAACCACAGAATCCCCCTCTTGTTTACGCACATCGAAATTCATCTCACGGGCAAAACCGTGACGGGGCAGATTGTAACTCTTTCCTTCATACTGGTAAGCATTTCCTTTTAATGCGCCCACAAACGGGAAAAGTATCGGACTTGTCTTTCCCCAAAAGGCAGGATCAGCCTGCCACATCCACTCTTTGCCACTCTTTTTATCGACTAACGATCTCAGCTCGGCTCCCAGTGCCAATACTGACGCTTTGATTTGTTCGTTTTCTAACTGTATCATCATCTTTAGTTTCTGTCTTTATCACTTAAAGATAGCGGTTTTACCCCTAAACCTTCCCGAATATTGTCTTTTACCAAATGAAAATGAGGGGATATACTGCTAGTAAAGCATATCCCCTCATTCCGCTACAAAACCGTTACACGTTTCGCTTTATTATATGATTACTGCTTTATAAACTTCACCGTCCGGACATCCTGCCCATTACCCAATTGCAGGAGATAAATTCCGCCTGATAGTCCGGCTACATTCAGTTTATTACTTTCCAATACTGTGTTGATCAACTCCTGTCCCTCCAGGCTGAATACTTTCACCTGGGTACCAGCGCTAACAGCACTGATAAATAAAACGTCTTTTGCCGGATTTGGATAAACTGACACATCTTTCTTTACAGTTGAAACAAAAGAGGTCGTAATCGGAATCCGCGACGCGATCTCACTATCAGCACGTTGGACTTTCGACACATGCAATTCATCAATGGTAACAGGATTTGCATTTCCCCAATAAGGCAGGTAAACATAACTGGTACTATTCACCGATGGAGCAATGGATACTGACGATTGCGCATCCAATCTCCCGTTGATATAAATCTTTGACGATCCGGCTCCCCAACTCAGGGCCACGTGCGTCCAGATATTCAACGGCAAAACGGTATTACCGGTTAGTGCTCCTCCTCCTGCTCCGTTCCAACTCGACATCGTGATTTTCCCAAACTCATTCACAGAAGAATGAAAAACATACCCTGATGATGGTTTGACTGTCGTATTAGCCCAGTTGATACAAACCAAACCGTAATTGTATGATTCCGGTTTTACCCAAAACTCTATCGTTGCTGCGTTTGTCAGACTTGCAGTAGTCGCCGGGTAACGCACAAAACTATTATTGGTAAAATTGGCTGCTTTTCCCAACCCGTTCTGACTGGAAGAATAGTTCAGTGTATTGGTTACCGTACCGGTAGTAGTCTGGTTAAAGTGATCCAGAATAACCGAATTGGCATCCGATTGCGTTTCACTGAAGAAGATCGGAATGCGGCTTGCAATCTCGGCATCGGTCCGCTGCACTTTTGAAATATGCAACTCATCAATCGTTACCGCATTGCTATTTCCCCAATAAGGCAGGTAAACATAGCTACTGCTATTAATAGACGGATTTATTGATGTCGCTATCTGGGCATCTACCTTTCCGTTAATATAAATCTTGGTGGAACCGCTTGCCCAACTGATGGCAACATGCGTCCACGCATTCAACGGCAATACGGTGTTACCTGTCAGCGAACCGTCACCGTGCCCGTTCCAACTGGAAGTCGTAATCTTTCCATCCGAATTGATGGATGAATGAAACACATATCCACCTCCGGGAGCCGTAGTCGTATTGCTCCAATTGATACAGACCAGACCGAAATTATAGGCTGTCGGTTTTACCCAAAACTCAATAGTGGCTGCATTGGACAGTTCTGATGTGGAAGCGGGATAACGCACAAAGTTATTATCCGTAAAATTAGCCGCCTCTCCCAGTCCGTCCAGACTGGTGGAATAGGAAAGCGTAGATTTCAACGTACCGGCTGTGGATTGGTTGAAATGCTCCAGCAACACGGTATTTGCGTCCGCCGTGATTTCAGGGTATTGTGCCCGGGCCAATGCCGGACAAAGAAATAACAATGATGCAATAAAGGCCATTCTGGCCATGAACGGGTAAATCTTTCTCATAAGCTTTTGGGGATATAAATGATAGTATAAATCTTAATCGGGTTCAGGTTACCTTGGGTTAACGACACAACAAAGATAAAGATTATTCTTTAACACAAGTGCTAATATTCATTCTCACCCGAGACAAACATATTATTTTAACAACTGTGTATCATACATTTAGAGCAATTCCAAACTAAATCAGGAAGGTAATCAATTACAGGAAAAGGTTTGAGTCAGGTCAACAACTCCGAAATTAGAAAAGTCTTTGTTTTTTGACGTTTGAGAGTTCAACTCATATCACATTTCACTAACTTAGAGACCTCTAATCGTTCTGTAAATCTAAACACCCTCAACATGAAACGAAAAATCAGATGGGGCATATTAAGCACCGCTAAAATTGCAACAGAGAAAGTAATTCCCGCTATTCAGCAAGGTGAATATTCCGAAGTAGTGGCTATCTGTTCACGCGACATAACCAAAGCTCAGGAAGTAGCCGGAAATTTAAATATCGGGAAATATTACGGTAGTTACGAAGAGCTGTTGCAGGATCCGGATATCGATGCCGTTTACAATCCGCTCCCGAACCACATGCACGTCCCCTGGACAATCAAGGCACTTGAAGCCGGAAAGCATGTATTGTGCGAGAAGCCTATCGGGCTTAATACGGAAGATGCAAGAAAACTGGTGGATGAAACACTGAAGTATCCTCATCTGAAAGTGATGGAAGCCTTCATGTATCGCTTTCACCCCCAGTGGCATCAGGTGTTATCCCTCATCAGGAATGGGGTCATCGGAGAAGTTCGATCGGTTCACTCCATCTTTTCCTATTACAACGACGATCCGGCAAACATCCGTAACCAGATGGGAATAGGCGGTGGGGCTTTAATGGATATCGGTTGTTACTGTATATCCTTCCCCCGGTTTATCTATGGAGAGGAACCGGAAGCAGTTACGGGTTTGATGGATACGGACCCTCAAATGCATACTGACCGGCTTACCTCTGGTCTGATGAAATTCTCTTCCGGTAAATCGGCCTCTTTTACCTGTTCTACCCAGTTGTTCTCTTTCCAGCGAACCGTCATATCTGGCACAGGCGGACAAATCAATATTAAGATCCCGGTCAATGCTCCGCCAGCCGAAACCACAACAATAGAGCTGATCAACAACGAAGGAGTTAAGGAGTTTTCGTTTACACCGGTGGATCAATACACGCTTGAGGCAGACGCCTTTTCCCTGGCAATACTGGAGGATAAGCCTGTTCCCACGCCATTGGATGATGCGATTGGCAACATGAAAGTGATCGATGCAATCATTGAAAGTGTAAAAGAAAACAGGTGGATCAATATAAGTTGAAGAAAAACAAATGAGCCGTGACATCAGGTCGCGGCTCATTTATTTTTACGGAGTATCTCTACAGTGACAAATCATTTACTGAATCCGCCACGCCTTAATCATCGTAGGCAACACAATCAGCAACAGCGGTAGCGCCACAATAAAGCCACCAATAATGGCAATGGCCATCGGCTGGTGCATCTGTGCTCCGGTACCGATACCGAAGGCAATCGGCATTAATGCCACAATGGCACCCAACGCCGTCATCAGCTTCGGACGAAGACGAGTGGCAATGGTATAGACAATCGAGTCATCCACCGACAAACTATTTCTTGACTTCTTGTATTGCAGGAAGGAGAAAATGGCATTCTCACCAATAATCCCCACAATCATAATCAAACCGGTGTAGCTTCCGACATTCAAAGGTGTGCCGGTAATGTAAAGAGCAAGATAGCTCCCCGAAATCCCCAGCACGGCAATCAACAGAATCAGCAACGTGATTTTGAATTTCTTGAAAAGGCCCAATATCACACAGAATACCAGCAGACTGGCGGCAATCAGGATAGATAACAATTCATGAAACGACTG